>CALFNI010000678.1 GCA_937902695.1 uncultured Rhodanobacteraceae bacterium | reverse complement strand
CATCGGCAACCTGAAGACGACCTCGCTCAAGGACATGCTCGCGCGTCATCCCGATCGCGTGATCGAGATCGCCGTCAAGGGCATGCTGCCGAAAACCCCGCTCGGCCGGGCGATGTTCAAGAAGCTCAAGGTCTACGCCGGCGCGGAGCATCCCCATACGGCGCAGCAGCCCCAGGCCCTGGATTTCTGATCGACCCTGCACGGGCCCCGTGCGGACACTGACTAAAGAACGAGACACATGGCAACTCAGCAGAATTACGGCACCGGCCGTCGCAAGTCCTCCGCGGCCCGCGTGTTCCTGCGCAAGGGCAGCGGCAGCATCGTGGTCAACGGCAAGCCGCTCGACCAGTTCTTCGGTCGCGAGACCTCGCGCATGATCGTGCGCCAGCCGCTCGAGCTGACGCAGAACACCGACAAGTTCGACGTTCTCGTGACGGTCGAAGGCGGCGGCATGACCGGTCAGGCCGGCGCGATCCGCCTCGGCATCGCACGCGCGCTGGTCGAGTACGACGAGACGCTCAAGTCGCCGCTTCGCAAGGCCGGCTTCATGACGCGCGATGCGCGCGAGGTCGAGCGCAAGAAGGTCGGCCTCCACAAGGCCCGCCGCGCGACGCAGTACTCGAAGCGCTAAGCGTTTCCCCCGAAGCGCAGCGCGCCGGCGCTTCAGGCGAGCACCATTTGGGGGATCGTCTAATGGTAGGACAACGGACTCTGACTCCGTTTATCTAGGTTCGAATCCTAGTCCCCCAGCCAACGTCAAAGGCCCCGCTCGTGCGGGGCTTTTGCTTTTTGGCGTCAGGCTCGGGTTTCGGGGGTGTTGCGAGGCTCGTGCGAGAGCGACGTGCTCTAGCGTGCCTTCCGTGTGGGCTGAGCGCGCTGCTCTTTCCGGCGTTGCCGCATCAAACCGTAGCCCGCGAGTTTTTTTGTCCGTTCGTCCCAGAGCCTCAACGTCAGGCTCTTGAGACTCGCGCCCAACGTTATCGGCTTTACGAGTTTGAATATGGGGTCGGCATCGTGGCACCGCTGCAGGTTGTAGTTCGGGATTCGCGGGCTGAGATGATGAATGTGATGAAAGCCGATGTTTCCGGAGAACCACTGCAGAATCCGCGGCAATTTGTAGAACGAACTTCCCTGAAGCGCGGCGGCCGTGTAATCCCAGTTTTCTCCACGTTCCCAGTACACATCTTCGAACTGATGCTGGACGTAGAACATCCAGACGCCGGCAGCGCCTCCGACCATCGTCACGACCAGCTGCAGCAGGAGAAACGCCTTGACGCCAAAGATCCAGCTCATCGTCACGACGTAGCACGCCACGGCGAAGTTCATCCACCAGACGGAGCGGCGTTCGCGACGCCCCTTCGTCGACGGTATGCGCTGCAGCACGACGAAAAGAAACAGCGGCGCAATGAGAAGCAGCACGACCGGATTGCGTGCGAGGCGGTACGAGAAGCGCTTCCACCGTGACGATTCCAGATACTCCTGCACGGTCATGGTCCAGACGTCGCCCGTTCCGCGTTTGTCGAGATGGCCAGCCGTGCCGTGGTGAATCGCGTGTTCCCAGCGCCACTGGTAGTACGGTGTGAGGGTCAGAATGCCGGCGACGAATCCCAGTACGTTATTGGCGCGCTGCGACTTGAAAAAGGATCCGTGCCCGCAGTCGTGAAAGATGATGAAAATCCGCACGAGAAATCCGC
>CALFNI010000677.1 GCA_937902695.1 uncultured Rhodanobacteraceae bacterium | reverse complement strand
AAGAGCCCCATGTCCACCCGCATCAGCCCCCTCGCCGGCAAGCCGGCGCCGCTGTCCCTCCTCGTCGACGTGCCCAAGCTCGTCACTGCCTACTACGCGCTCGAGCCCGACCCGGCTGAGACGGCCCAGCGCGTCGCCTTCGGCACCTCGGGGCATCGCGGCTCGTCGTTCGAGGTCTCGTTCAACGAGAACCACCTCCTGGCGATCACCCAGGCGATCTGCGACTGGCGCCGCGCCCAGGGCATCGACGGGCCGCTCTTCCTCGGCATCGACACCCACGCGCTGTCGCAGCCGGCGGCGGCGAGCGCGCTCGAGGTGCTGGCCGCCAACGGCGTCGAGACGATGCTCGCCGAAGGCGACGAGTACACGCCGACGCCGGCGGTGTCGCACGCGATCCTGGTGCACAACCGCGGCCGCACCAGCGGCCTGGCCGACGGCATCGTCGTCACGCCGTCGCACAATCCGCCCGACAACGGCGGCTTCAAGTACAACCCGCCGAACGGCGGGCCCGCCGACACCGACATTACGGACTGGATACAGAAGCGCGCCAATGCGCTGCTCGAGGGCGGCCTGAAAGACGTCAAGCGCGTGCCGCTGATGCGCGCGCGCCAGGCCGCGACCGTGCACGAGCACGATTACCTCGGCGCCTATGTCGCCGATCTCGGCAGCGTCGTCGACTTCGATGCGATCCGCCGCGCCGGTATCCGCATGGGCGTCGATCCGCTCGGTGGCGCCGGCGTGCACTACTGGGCGCCGATCGCCGA
The DNA here is from genome assembly GCA_937902695.1 of uncultured Rhodanobacteraceae bacterium. GTDB lineage: Bacteria > Pseudomonadota > Gammaproteobacteria > Xanthomonadales > Rhodanobacteraceae > Dokdonella_A. The sequence continues at coordinate 13,310 of CALFNI010000677.1, read as the reverse complement.
GCGCTACAAGCTCGACCTGACCGTCGTCAGTGAAGAGGTCGATCCGCAGTTTGCGTTCATGTCGGTCGACTGGGACGGCAGGATCCGCATGGATCCATCCTCGCCGTATGCCATGGAGCGCCTGATCGCGCTGAAGGACAAATACGACATCGCGTTCGCCTGCGACACCGACCATGATCGCCACGGCATCGTCACGCGCAGCAGCGGATTGATGGAGCCCAACCACTATCTCTCGGTGCTCATCAACTATCTGTTCCGCCAGCGCCCGGCATGGAGCGAGCGCGCGGCGATCGGCAAGACGGTCGTCAGCACCGCGCTCATCGACCGCGTGGCGAGCCGGCTCGGCCGCCGCCTGTACGAAGTGCCGGTCGGCTTCAAATGGTTTTCGCAAGGCCTCTTCGACGGCTCGCTCGGATTCGGCGGCGAGGAAAGCGCGGGCGCCTCGCTGCTCCGCCGCGACGGCTCGGTGTGGACCACCGACAAGGACGGGCTCGTTCCCGCGCTGCTCGCCGCCGAGATCACCGCGCGGATCGGCAAGGATCCGGGCGCGGATTACGCCGATCTCACGCGTGAAATGGGTGCGCCGGTAGCCGATCGCGTCGAGGCCGCCGCCACGCCCGAACAAAAGCAGCGCCTCGCCAGGCTGACGCCGGCAGAGGTCCGTTCCGACCAGCTCGGCGGCGAGGAAATCCAGCAGGTGCTCGATCGCGCGCCCGGCAATCAGGCGCCGATCGGCGGGATCAAGGTGATCGCGAGCAGCGGATGGTTCGCCGCGCGGCCGTCCGGAACCGAATCGATCTACAAGATCTACGCCGAAAGCTTCAAGGGCAGCGATCACCTGCAAGGCATTCTCGAGGAAGCTCAAGGCATCGTCGATGCGGCGCTCGCATCCGGCTCGCCGCCGAAATGATCCAAGGAACCCCCATGTCCGATTCGCTCGACCAGCAATGCATCGATATGTTGCGCTTTCTCTCCGTCGACATGGTGCAGAAGGCGAACAGCGGGCATCCCGGGTTGCCGCTCGATGCCGCGCCGATGGCGTACGTGCTGTGGACACGCCATCTCAAGCACAACCCGAAGAATCCGGACTGGAGCGATCGCGACCGCTTCGTGCTGTCGGCGGGCCACGGCTCCGCGTTGCTCTACAGCCTTCTGTACGCGACGGGTTACGGGGTCTCGCTCGACGACATCAGGGAGTTCCGGCAATGGGGCAGCAGGACGCCCGGCCATCCCGAACGCGGTCATACGCCCGGCGTCGAAGTCACGACCGGGCCGCTTGGTCAGGGCCTCGCCAATGCGGTCGGCATGGCCATCGGCGAAGCGCATCTCGCGGCGCGCTACAACCGCGAGGGCCACGCGCCGATCGACCATCGGACCTGGGCGATCGTCAGCGACGGCGACCTGATGGAAGGCGTCGGCTCGGAGGCGGCCTCGCTCGCCGGGCACCTCCAGCTCGGCAAGCTCGTCTGCCTCTACGACGACAACTACGTGACGCTCTCCGCCGGCACGGACATGACGTTTTCCGAAGCGCGCGCCCGGCGTTTCGAAGCCTACGGCTGGCAGACGCTGCAGGTCGCGGACGGCAACGACATCGCCGCGATCGATGCGGCGCTGCATGCGGCGCGCGCGCAGACGAAGCGGCCCACGCTGATCCTCGTGCGCACGCATATCGGCTACGGATCGCCCGAACAGGACAGTTTCAAGGCGCACGGCTCGCCGCTCGGCGTCGAGGACGTGAAGAAGACCAAGGAGAAGCTCGGCTGGCCGGTCGAGCCGCCGTTCCTGGTGCCGGAACCGGCACTGGCGCATTTTCGCCGCGCGCTGGAACGCGGTGCGGACATCGAGACCGCATGGGCGCGACGCCTCGATGCGTACGCCGTGGCATTTCCGGATTCCGCCGCCGAACTGCAGCGTCGACTTCGCGGCGATCTTCCCGCGGGCTGGAATGCCGACCTCGCGGCGTTTCCCGCCGACGCGAAAGGCATGGCGACCCGCGTCGCGGGCGGCAAGGTGATGAATGCGATCGCGCCGCGCGTCGTCGCGCTCGCCGGCGGATCGGCCGATCTCGATCCGTCCACGCACACGATGTTGAAGGGGCAGGGCGATTTCAATCCTCCGGTTTCGGCAGGCGAAGATACCGAAGGCTCGTCCGGCGGCGGCTGGAGCTACGCCGGGCGCAATCTCCATTTCGGCGTGCGCGAACACGCAATGGGCGCCATCGTCAACGGGCTCGCCGCGCACGGCGGCTTCGTGCCGTTCGGCGCGACGTTCCTGATTTTTTCCGACTACATGCGCCCGGCGATCCGCCTCGCCGCGCTGATGGGCCTGCACGTCGTGCATGTTTTCACGCACGACAGCGTCGCGCTCGGCGAAGACGGTCCCACGCACCAGCCGATCGAGCAGCTGGCGAGCCTGCGCGCCATTCCGAACCTCACGGTGATCCGCCCGGCCGATGCGAACGAGGTGCTCGTCGCCTGGCAGGTCGCACTGGAGACGCGCGACCGGCCGGTGCTGCTGGCCCTGAGCCGGCAGGACGTGCCGACGCTCGATCGCACGCGCTACGCAAGCGCCGACGGCCTCAGGCGCGGCGCCTACGTGCTTCGCGATGCGCCCGACGCGAAACCCCGCGTGATCCTGATCGCGACGGGTTCCGAAGTCGGTCTGATCGTGGCGGCCGCGGATCGCCTGCAGGCGGAAGGCATCGCCGCGCGCTGCGTGTCGATGCCGAGCTGGGAATTGTTCGATGCGCAACCGCGCGACTATCGCGACGAGGTATTGCCCGCGAACGTGCCGGCGCGCCTCGCCGTTGAGCTCGGCGTCGAGCAGGGCTGGCGCCGTTATATCGGAGAGGACGGCGACATGCTGGGCATGGATCGCTTCGGCGCGTCCGCGCCTGCGAGCGTGCTGTTGCGCGAGTTCGGATTCACGGTGGACAACGTCGTGACGCGCGCGAAGGCGTTGCTCGCGCGCGCCGCGTAGGCGGCGCGCGCGCGTGCTTTCCGCGTCGCTGCGGTTACGCGCGCGGGGAGAGGTTGACGAGCGCGTCGACACCGCCCGGCGCGCGGATCGCTGCGGCAGGCACATCGGCACCGGCACGCCAGGCCTCGACCGCTTCGCGTTTCGATTCGCCGTCGACGATGAACAGCACGGCGCGCGAGCGGCCGAGTCGCGCTGCGCTCAACGACACACGCTGCGGCGGCGGTTTCGGCGAATCCATGACCGCGATCGCGTCGGGCCCATCGATCGACATGCCCCAGTCGTGGCCGGGGAACAGGCTGGCCGTGTGGCCATCCTCGCCGAGCCCGAGCAAGACCAGATCAAAGTCGCCGACGTCGCGCAGATCCGACGCATATCGCCGCGCGGCAACCGTCGCGCCGAGCTCCGCCGCGATGACATGGCGCTGCGACGGCGGAATCGGCACGTGATCGAGCCAGGTCTCCGCCGCCATCACGCTGTTGCGATCCGGATCATCGCGCGCAAGACAGCGCTCGTCGCCGAAATAGACGTGCCAGAGCGACCAGTCGGTGTCGAGCCGGCGCAGGCGGCGATAGACATTGCGCGGCGTGTTGCCGCCGGACAGCACGATCAGGAATCGCTGATGCCGTTCGATGGCAGATGTCGCCGCGTCGGCAATGTATGCAAAGGCCGCCTCGCAGAGTGCGTCCGTGTCGCCGACGGCATGCCAGCGCACGCGTTGGGCCGCCGCGCGCACCGGCTGCGTCATCACGCCCCCTCTTTCTTGATCGCATGCCCGCCAAACTCGTTGCGCATCGCCGACAGCAGCTTGTCGGCGAACGAGTCGGTTTCGCGCGAGCGCAACCGCTCGAGCAGCGAGAGCGTGATGACCGGCGCCGGAACGTCGAGATCGATCGCCTCGTTGACCGTCCAGCGGCCTTCGCCCGAATCGGCCACGTAGGGCGCGATGCCGCCCATCGTCGGGTTCTTGCCAAGCGCGTCGGTCGTGAGGTCGAGCAGCCAGGAGCGGACGACGCTGCCGTAACGCCAGATTTCTCCGATCTGATGCAGATCCAGATCGAACGCCTGCTTGTGCCGGAGAATCGAGAATCCCTCGGCATACGCCTGCATCAATCCGTATTCGATGCCGTTGTGGATCATCTTGGTGAAATGTCCCGAGCCAACCAGGCCTACGCGCCCCCAGCCTTTGTCGGGAGCCGGCGCCAAAGTTTCGAAGATCGGCCGCAACGTTTCGACCGCCTCCGCATCGCCGCCGATCATCATGCTGTAGCCTTCGTTCAATCCCCACACGCCGCCGCTGGTTCCGCAATCGACGTAGCGCACGCCCTTCGCCGCGGATGCCTGCGCGCGGCGGAGCGTGTCCTTGTAAAAGGAATTGCCGCCGTCGATGACGGTATCGCCCGCCGACAGCAGCAACAGCAGCGCCGTCACGGTGTCGTCGGTGATTTTTCCCGCCGGCACCATCAGCCATACCGTGCGCGGCGCGCGAAGCGCCTTCACCAGATCCGCCAGGCTCGCTGCCGACGACGAGCCGTTCGCTTCGGCCGATTTGCGCGCGCGTTCGTCGGGATCGAACCCCGTGACGTCGTGCCCGCCGCGTACCAGGCGCTGCGCCATGTTGGCGCCCATGCGTCCGAGACCGACCATGCCCAGTTCCATTCGATATTCTCCGTTGTGCGAGGGATCCGCGGCGCCGGCGGCGCTTTCATGACCCCCGATTGCCCGGGGCGTCCAGCCAGCCGCCCTGGAATCCGGCGCGACGCAGGCCCGCGACGATGGGCCGGCATTCGCGCATCAGGCGCCAGACGAGCTCGCTCCGGAAGTTTTCCAGCATCAGCACGATCGGACCGATGTTCAGGCCGAAGCAATACGACGATACCCAGCCATTGAATGCCCCGCCGCCTGAAGCACCGACGAATGTCGGGTTGAAGCTCGCCTTGAAGCCGCACGCATGCGTTTCGTGGAGCTGCAGGACGTGCATGAAATGATGCAAGGTCGGTAGCACGATATCCGGCGCGAACGGCAGCGAGGCGACCACCGCCCAGGGCGCGAGCGTGCCGTCGTCGATCCCGTATGGCGCGCCGCGGCCCGCGTAGTCGTAGAACTGCCGCACGACACCGTCGATCTTCAGCGTCGCCGGGCCGGGCCCGTCGCTTGCGGTGATGCCCCAGCACTCGGCGGCATAACCGGCGAGCCCGAGCGGATTGTCGATGGCGTAGCGCTGCTGGATCAACGACGCGCGACGGCTGTTCTCGAAGTAGTCGATGCCCTTCTGACGCATGAAGTCGTCCTGGATGCCGCGAAAATCGATCCAGACGTGCGACAGCTGATGCGTGAAGAGCGGGGCGGAATAGAGATAGTCGAGGTCGTACACGTGCTTCCATTCGTACGTCGAAGCCCACGCCTCGAACGCCTGCGCCGGGACGGGATGCGTCTTCGAGCCGAGCGCGAGCACGTACAGCAGGAGGCCCTCGTCATAACCCTGCCAGCAATGCGGGATGAAGCCCGACTCGGGTCGCCAGCCGTGGCCGATCGTTCCGTTGCCTGCAAGCGCCCACACCCAGTCGGCGCGCTCGTAGAGCGCGTGGGCCAGTTCGCGAATCCGGCGCTCCACCGGCGCATCGCCGTCGAAATACGCGGCCGCGGTCAGCATGCCGGCAAAGAGGAACGCACTGTCGACCGTCGAGATTTCGCAGTTCGCCGCGCGCCGGCCCGTGCGCATGTCGAGAAAATGGTAGTAGAAGCCGCGATAGCCCGTGGCGTTCGGTTCGGTGCCCTGGCGGCTTGCGTCGAAAAACGTCAGCGCGGCGAGCGTGCGCTCGATGGCGACGGCGCGGCTGATCATGCCTCTTTCGACGGCGACCGGATACGTGGCAAGCGCGAGACCCGTCGCCGCGATGCTGGCCGGCCAATCGACGGCGTCCTTGTCGCGCACGAGGCCATTGTGCGGATTGGTCTCGCTCTCGAAGTACTTGAACGAGCGCCTTTGCAGGCGTCCCAGTTCGGCGGGGAGGTTTTGACCAGGCGACAGGGAACGCACGGGGCGAGCGGAAGTCCATTTCAGGAGAGGCGCGATCGAGAAGCGCGCGGGCAATTGCCAGCGCACCGGCGCCGGCCGCTAGCATCGTACACCGCGCACGCGGGAGGATGCCGACGGTACAGACACGGTCGGGCATGCTCGAGTTCCGGAGGGCTCATCGATGGCTTCCACAGGTCCCGCACGTCGCGCATGCCTCCTTTCGAATGGTGCATACAGCACCGTGCTGCGCGCGGGCGGCACCGGATTCAGCAGCTGGCACGATATATCCCTGACGCGCTGGCGCGAAGACATGACGTGCGATTCGTGGGGCACGCACCTGCTGATTCGGGACGAGCACGATGGCGCCCTGTGGCCGGCGACCGGACATCCGTCCGACAAAACGCCGGCCGCGACGTTTCGACCCGGCTGCGCGCAGTTCGTGCATTCGGCAGGCGGATTGAAGGGGACTCTGCAGGTCGCCGTCGCGCACGACGCGGATGTGGAGCTGCGGCAGCTGGCGCTCGAAAACGACGGCGAATCCGCGCGCGAGCTTTCCTTGACCTCGTATGCCGAGCTCGTGCTCGGGCCGCGCGGCGCCGACGACGCGCATCCCGCCTTTTCGAAGATGTTCGTCCAGACCGAATGGGATGCGCGCCGCGGCATCCTGCTCGCCACACGCCGGCGTCGTGCGGCGAAAGAACAGGAAATATGGCTGGCCTCGGCCTTGCAGCTGCATGGACAGCCGACAGAAGCCACGCCGGAATACGAGACGGACCGCGCGCGGTTCATCGGCCGCTGTCGAACCTTGCGAAACGCGCAAGCGATGGAGCCGGGCGCGCATCTCTCGCGGAGTGTGGGCTGCGTGCTCGATCCCGTCTTCAGCCTGCGCCGGCGTTTCGTGCTTGCGCCGGGCGTGCGCGTGCGGCTGCTGCTCTGGATGCGCGCTGCGCATTCCCGCGCCGACGCGCTGGGCCTTGCGGCGTATCTTGACGACGCCGGCGCCGCGCAGCGCCTCTTCGCCGATGCCCGGCGTTCCGCCGAGGCCGAGCGATCCCGCCTCGGCATCGACGAAGAAAAAGGCCATCGGTTCGCGCGCTGGCTCAGCGGATTGCTCGTCAGCGACGCCGCGCAGCGCGGTCGCACGCAAATGCGCTGCGGCCGCGGCGGCCCACCCACGCTGTGGCCGGTCGGCATTTCGTGCGATCGACCGATCATGCTGCTGCGCGCCGAAGACAGCGGCGATCTGGCGAGGGCGAGCGATGTGCTGCTCGCGCAATCGCTGTGGCGAAGCCGACAGTTTGCCGTCGACGTGGTCGTGCTCAACGTCGCGGAAGGCGCGGCGGGAGATCGATTGCACGAGGCGCTGACCGCGCTGGCGGCGGCGCAGGAAAAGCGGTGGAAAACCGGCGGCGCGGGCGTCAAGGCCGAGACGTTCGTCTTGCGCGACGCGGCTATCGGCCCCGATGTGCGCAGCGGCCTCTACACCGTCGCCCGGATCGTGCTGGATGCCGCGAGCGAGGCGCCGGAGCGCGCCGCGATCGATACGCATGCCTCGCCTCGGGCGACGCCGATCCGGGCGAGCACAGCCGTGTCCGCCCTGCGCGTTTCGCCTCCCGACGCGCTGGAGTTCGACAACGGCACCGGCGGTTTCGTCCAGAACGGGCGCGCGTACCGCGTTCGCCTCTATGGCAAGCGGACCACGCCCGCGCCGTGGATCAATGTGATCGCGAATCCCTCGTTCGGATTTTTCGTGTCGGCCGAAGGCGGCGGTTACGCCTGGTCCGGCAACAGCCAGCAGAACGCGCTCACGCCGTGGCCGAACGATCCGGTCAGCGACGGTCCGCATGACATGATTTATCTGCGCGATTGCGACGACGGCGCGCTGTGGAGCGCCACCGCGCTGCCGATCCGCGTCGTCGGCGCAAACTATTCGGCCACGCACGAGAAGGGTCGAAGCACCTTCACGACCGACGCGCACGGCATCGACATCGAGCTTGCGGTGGGCGTCGCTGCGGCCGATCCCGTCAAGCTGTCGCGATTGCGCATCGCGAATCGCTCGGCGCGCGCGCGGCATCTCTCCGTCACCGGCTACGTCGAATGGGCGCTCGGAGCCAACGGCAGCGTATCGGCGCCATTTGTCGTCACCGCGCGGGATCCGCGCACCGGCGCACTGTTCGCGCGCAATCCATGGCGGGCCGAGTTTTCCGACGACGTTGCGTTCTTCGACATGGCGGGTCTGCAGCAGTCGCTGTGCGGCGATCGCGCCGCGTTCCTCGGCGCGCGTGGCGCAGTCGAAGAACCCGCGGCGCTCTCGCGCGACGCCGGATTGCCGGGCCGCGTCGGCGCCGGCCTGGATCCGTGCGGCGCATTGCAGGCACGCGTCGATCTTCCGCCGCACACCGGGATCGAGCTCGTGTTCATGCTCGGCAACGCCGCTTCGGAGAGCGGGGCGCAGCAGCTGATCGAAACATACCGTGCGGCGGATGCCGCGGATGTTCTGGCTCGCGCACTCGCGCAGTGGAATGACCTGCTCGGCGCGATACAGGTCCAGACGCCCGATCGCGCCATGGACATCATGCTCAACGACTGGCTGCTGTATCAGGTGCTGAGTTGCCGCGTCTGGGGCCGCACGGCGTACTACCAGGCAAGCGGCGCGTACGGGTTCCGCGATCAGCTTCAGGACGTGATGGCGCTTTGCATCAGCCGTCCGGATCTCGCCCGCGAACAGATCATCCGCGCCGCGGGACGCCAGTTCGCGGAAGGCGACGTGCAGCACTGGTGGCTGCCGCCGGGCGGTCGCGGCGTGCGCACCAGGATCAGCGACGATCGCGTCTGGCTCGCCTATGTCGTCGCGCACTACGTCGGCGTCAGTGGCGATGCGACCGTGCTGGACGAACCGGTGCAGCTCCTCGGCGGCCAGCCGATCCCGGCCGGCGCGACCGACGTATTCTTCCAGCCGACGCCGACCGACCGGACCCTCAGCGTGTACGAACACTGCGCGCTGGCGCTCGACGTCAGCCTTACCCGAGGCCGTCATGGCCTGCCGCTGATGGGCACCGGCGACTGGAACGACGGCATGAACGCGGTCGGCGAAGAAGGCCGCGGCGAAAGCGTCTGGCTGGGCTGGTTCCTCGTGGCGACCCTCGACGCATTCATGCCGCGCGCGGTCGAGCGCGGCGACGCCGATCGCGAGCGGCGCTGGCGCGACTACATTGCAGGCATGCGCGTCGCGTTGGAGTCGGCGTGGGACGGGCAGTGGTATCGCCGCGGCTACTACGACGATGGTGCCCCGCTCGGTTCGCGCGGCAGCGACGCGTGCGAGATCGATACGATCGCGCAGTCGTGGAGCGTCATGGCCACATCGGCGAATGCGGCGCACGAAGCCGAGGCCATGGCCTCCGTCGATCGCAGGCTGATCGACTGGCAGCAGCGGATCGCACGGCTGTTCACGCCGCCGTTCGACCAGGACGGCAACGAGAACCCGGGCTACATCAAGGGCTATCCGCCCGGCGTGCGCGAGAACGGAGGCCAATACACGCACGGCGCGATCTGGTCGATCTTCGCCTGGGCGATTCTCGGCGATGAGCGCGCCGCCGCGTTGTTCGATCTGCTCAATCCCATCCGTCATGGCGACACCGCCGACGCCATCGCGCGCTACCGGGTCGAGCCATACGTCGCGTGCGCCGATGTCTATTCCGAAGCGCCGTGGGTAGGCCGTGGCGGCTGGACCTGGTACAGCGGTTCGGCGGCGTGGCTGTATCGCGCCGGACTCGAAGCGCTGCTGGGATTCAAGTTGCGCGGCGAGCGCTTGCGCATCGATCCGTGCATCCCGAAAGACTGGCCGGGCTTCCGCATCACCTACCGACGTCGCCCTGCGCGTTCCGTCGAAACCTGCTACGAAATCGCCGTCGAGAACCCGCGCCGCGTGACGCGCGGCATTTCACGCGTCGAGCTCGATGGCAACGCGCTGCCGACCAGCGACGACATTCCGCTGGTCGACGACGGGCGCACGCATACGCTGCGTGTCGTGCTCGGCTAACGCAATAGCCCTTCGGTTGACGCATCCGTACCGGTCGCAGCATCGTCGCGGCATGCGCATCGCGCGGCTCCGCATGCGTTCAGTCGCGGCCTCGCATTCTGAAAACATGGCAGACGCAGACAGCCGGTTATCGCTACTCGCGCTCAACTGCTCGCTGAAGGCGGGGCGGGCGCGCTCATCCACCGAGAAGCTGCGGAGGCAGGTCATCGACGCGTTTGCAGCGTGGGATGCCGATTGCGAGCACGTCCGTGTCGCCGACTACGACGTGAAGCCCCGCGTCTCTGCCGACGAGGGCGACGGCGACGAGTGGCCGGACATTCTCGCGAAGATTCTCGCCGCCGACATGCTGGTCATGGGTACGCCGATCTGGATGGGGCATGCTAGCTCGATCGCGCAGCGCGTCTGCGAGCATCTCGCCACGCGGCTGAAGCGTGCGCGGTATCCCGGCAAGGCGGCCTGAGATGGGCCTTCGCGAATATCGCAAGAAGCGCGATTTCGATGCGACGACCGAGCCGCGCGGCGGTGGCCGTGCGCGCCGCATCTTCGTGGTGCAGCTGCATCATGCCTCGCATCGCCACTACGATTTCAGGCTCGAGCTGGACGGCGTCTTGAAAAGCTGGGCGATTCCGAAAGGGCCGAGCCTCGATCCGTCGGTCAAGCGCCTTGCCGTCGAGGTCGAGGACCATCCCGTCGCGTACGCCGATTTCGAAGGCGACATCGCGCAGGGCAACTACGGTGCCGGCCATGTCGACACGTTCGACCGCGGCGTCTGGGAGCCCGTGGGCGCACCCCGCGAGGCGCTGCGCGACGGCGAGCTCAAGTTCACGTTGAACGGCGATATCCTGCGCGGGTCATGGGTGCTCGTCCGCACGCGCGGCTACGGATCGAAGCCGTCGTGGCTGCTGATCAAGCACCGCGATGCGTTCGCGGCCGCTATCGATGCCGATGCATTCGTCGATCCCGCGACGGATCGCCCGATCTCGCGCGCGAAGCGCCGCGCGGTCTGGAAAAACCTCGCGGTGCCGTCGACGCAAGCGAAGCCGCGCGAGGCGGTTCGTGCAAAGGCGTCGAAGTCGCGGACGACGGCGCGGCGTTCCGTTACGCGCTGAGCACGCGCACGTCCGTTGCCTCTCGCGCTCGAAAGCGCGCCGGGTAGCTGGCCGCGAGGCGCGCGCGGACACCGCGGGGTTTCGCGCCGACGTCTACGACGGCGTCGCGTCGGCGATGGGGTTGTCGCGTCGACCTTGACGGCCGACGCGTCGTCATGCGACGACGAGCAGCGCCGATTTCCCCGCGGATACCGTCGCGCTTACGCGTTCGCGAGCAGTGCCTCGTTGCGCGCCTCGGGCTGCTCGCCGAGTCTCGCAAGCTCGTCCCTGGACAGCAGCTTCCTGGCGCGCGGGAACATCTCTTTTTCTTCCTCGTCGGCATGGTGCTCGACCAGTTCCTTCAGCACTTTCGCGCGGCCGCTGAATTTCTCGCTCGAGGGATCGGTTCCGACGAGATCCGGCAGGACGAGATCGCCCGCGGCACGATGCTCCTCGAGCGCCTCGAAGTACATCTTGTCGTCGTCGCTTTGCTTGCCCGCCTGCCTGAACGCGGGATAGAAGAGCTCTTCCTCGATCGTCGTGTGCGCTTTCAGCTTCGCTTCGATCTCCGTGACGAGCTGCCGGCGTTTCTTGATTCCGCGCGACGTCGTCGACTCGAGCTCGGCGAGGAGCGCACGCATTTCCTTGTGGTCGGCCTTCAAAAGCTGGATGGCATCCATCGTGGTGCTCCCTGGGGTTGATTGCGATTCCGGTCTCACGCGCTGACAGGTGCGTGGCCGCGAGCGGTAAATTGCAATGTCGAACCGATCCCGGCGATGAATGCGAAGCGCTGCGGTCATGGACGATTTCTCGTTCCGTTCAGGCGCGGGCGAGACGGATTCATCGACACGACGCCATGATGGCGCGTAGCGCATCTCTGCCCGGCGTTCCGACGTCCATGAAACCGGCGGAATCGTGTGCCGGAATCCAAGCCTGCACTGCGAGCACCGGACATTCATGGTGGGCGCGCCGCGCACCTTCGTGATCTACACGCCGCCCGCCTACAGGAAAAGCGGCGCGCGCCTGGCGCGAGGAAGGCCGTAACGCGAAATCGTTTGCGCAACGGACGGCTGTGCCGTCGCGCGGCGCCGATTCAAGCCGCGACAGGTCGCGGCGAGCTCTGATTGTCGGCGGCACAACCGGAGTGCCCGCACGGACATCCGCCCGCGGGTGCGCCATAACCCTGCTGCGCGTTCATGCACGCCTCGGAGCACCAGAGCTCTCCCGGGCCGACTTCGCACGAGCAGCCGTCGTGCCGGCAGCGCGATTCGGCAACGGATTGCGACGACGCATCCGCCGGCGCCTTTGCCGGAACGAACGGCGACACGGGGTCGCTCGATGGAAACGTCTCCTCGAGCGCCTGATCGAGATTCGCGCTCTCCCTGGCTTTCCTTTGCTGCCGATCGGCGGGCGATTCCACGCTCTCGATGGGAGCGCCGCTCTCGGGCGTCAGCGGTGGGTCCTTGCGATCCTGATGTGTCATGAGCCTGCTCCCTGATGTCGTCGAGAGAGCAATAGCTTGATGCGGGAATCTGCCGCATGAACCGGCAATGCGAACGCGCGATGTGATTCAGCGCGGATTGAAGCGGTTCTCAGCGCCGCCGCTTCAGGACCGAGAACGATCCGTCCGACTCGAGGTACATCGCACGCGCATCGCTCACGCGCTCGATGCCGGCGTCGCGCAGCTTCGCCATGACTTCGGCATCCGTCAAATGCTCGCTGCGCATCGCCGACCTGACGAGACGGCCGTTGCGGATGAGGCATATCGGCGGCGGATCGGACAGCCAGCGGAACGCTGCAAAGTGAAACGCGAGGTAGTTGAGCAGGTAGTTCCATGCAACCAGCGTCGCGATCAGCGTCAGCGCATCGACGACGCCGTCGTGCTGGCCGATCATGCCGTTCTGTGCCGCATCGCCGAGCAGAACGATGAGAAGGATGTCCGATATCCCGGCCGAGCCGGTATCGCGCCGCAGGACGAAGCGCAGCACGAGGAAGAGGAACCAGTAGAGCACGGTCCCGCGCAGCACGATTTCGAGGATCGAAGCGGTCGGTGCGAAAACGTCGTGGAAGTCTAGCGCCACCGTGTGACCTCGCCGGAACGCACGGGTCCGCGCGAACAGCCCGTGGCCGGGCCCTGACCGTATTGTGCGCAAGTCCTCGCGTTGTTTCGAGCGGACAGAGCGGTTCG
>CALFNI010000676.1 GCA_937902695.1 uncultured Rhodanobacteraceae bacterium | reverse complement strand
AGGAGTGCGAGGAGCTCGCAGGCTGGATCTGCGACGTGCTCGACAGGCCGGGCGATGCGGCTGCGATCGAGAGCGTGCGCGCGAAGGTGACGGCGCAGTGCAAGGCGTTCCCGGTGTATGGCTGAGCGTCTGCGACGTCGCGGCTGACTGAATGCATTGCCCCTTCTGCCAGCACGACGACACCCGCGTCATCGACTCGCGCGTCTCCGACGACGGCGCGACGATCCGCCGTCGCCGTGAATGTCCGAGCTGCGGCGAGCGCTTCAACACGTTCGAGACGGCCGAAATCAAGTTGCCGGCCGTGATCAAGAGCGACGATCGCCGCGAGACGTTCGACGAGCACAAGCTGCGCGCCGGGTTCGAGCGCGCGTTGCAGAAGCGGCCCGTATCGAGCGAACAGGTCGATGCGGCCGTGCGCTCGGTCGTCGAGGACCTGCGCAGGAGCGGCGAGCGCGAAGTGCCGTCGATGCGGATCGGCGAGCTCGTCATGCGCGAGCTCAAGAAGCTCGACCAGGTCGCGTATATCCGCTTCGCGTCGGTCTATCGCAGCTTCCAGGACGTGCAGGAGTTCCGCGAGGAAATCGAGCGCCTGCAGCGCGATCTGCCGGCGATCGAAGGTTTGCAGCTTTCGCTGCTGCAGACGGAGAGCGCAAAGCCGCGCAAGTAGCGCGGCTCGCGATGCCGCGACCGTCATTTCCGCGAACGCGGAATCTAATTTCGCGGAAACGACGACGAAGACGATGGGTTCCCGCTGTTGCGGGAACGACGACGAACGAATGAACGCGACCTTCTCCGCCACCGACGAACGAATGATGGCGCGCGCGCTCGCGCTGGCCGCGCGCGGACTCTATACGACGCAGCCCAATCCGCGTGTCGGCTGCGTCATCGCAGACGGCGATACGATCGTCGGCGAGGGCTGGCACGGCCGCGCCGGCGAGCCGCACGCCGAGCCGATCGCCTTGCGCGAAGCCGGCGACCGGGCGCGTGGCGCGACCGTGTACGTCACGCTCGAACCCTGCGCGCATCACGGCCGCACGCCGCCATGCGCCGATGCGCTGATCGAAGCCGGCGTCGCGCGGGTCGTCGCGGCGACCTTCGATCCGAACCCGAAGGCCGGCGGCGGCCTCGCCCGCGTTCACGCCGCGCGCATCGATATCGCGAGCGGCCTGCTCGAAGACGAAGCGCGCGCGCTCAACGCCGGTTTCTTTTCGCGCCTGGAGCGTGGCCGGCCGTGGGTGCGGCTCAAGATCGCCGCGAGCCTCGACGGCCGCACCGCGCTCGCCGACGGCGAATCGAAGTGGATCACCGGCGAGGCGGCCCGCGACGACGTGCAACGCTGGCGCGCGCGAAGCTCGGCGATCCTGACCGGCATCGGCACGGCGCTCGCGGACGATCCGCGCCTGAGCGTGCGGCTCGACGCCGACCACGTCGCGCCGCTTCGCGTGGTCCTCGATTCGTCGCTGCGCACGCCGGCCGGTTCCCACGTGCTCGACGGCACGGCGCCGACGCTGATCGTCCATGCGACCGGCAGCGAGCCGCTGGACAGCCGGTTCGACCGCGTCGAGCTCTTCGCCGTCGACGGCGGAAGCGGCCAGCTCGATCTCGGCGCAGTTCTCGCCGAGCTTGCACGTCGCGAGGTCAACGAGTTGCAGATCGAAGCGGGACCGATTCTGGGCGGCGCCTTCATCGCCGCCGCTCTCGTCGACGAGCTTCTGCTCTATCTCGCCCCGACGCTGCTCGGCGACACCGCGCAGCCGATGCTGCGACTACCCGCCTTGCCCGCGCTCGATGCGGCTGCGAGGATGACGCTGGTTGAACAATCGACCTGCGGCCCTGATCTCCGGCTGCGACTCCTGACGGGACATCCCGATGTTCACCGGCATCGTTGAAGCCACCGGCCGCATCGTCCGCAGCGAACCGCGCGGCGGCGACGTGCGCCTGGTCGTCGACGCAGGCACGCTCGGACTCGACGACGTCGCCGTCGGCGACAGCATCGCCGTCTCCGGCGTCTGCCTCACCGCGGTCGCGATCGAAGGCAACGCCTTCGTCGTCGATGTCTCGAACGAGACCCTGTCGCGCACGTCGCTCGGCGCGCTGGGCGACGGTGCGCGCGTCAATCTCGAGAAGGCGTTGCGTCTCGCCGATCGCCTGGGCGGGCACCTGATGGCCGGGCACGTCGATGGCCTCGGCCGCGTCGTCGCGATCGAATCCGACGCACGCTCGCAGCGCTGGACGTTCGAGCTGCCGGCCGGCCTCGCGCGCTACGCCGCGCCGAAAGGCTCGATCGCGATCGACGGCGTCAGCCTCACGATCAACGACGTCGATGGCCGCCGCTTCGGCGTCAACCTGATTCCGCACACCATCGACGTCACGACGCTCGGCGAGCGCAAGGTCGGCGATGCCGTCAACATCGAAGTCGATCTCGTCGCGCGCTACGTCGAGCGGCTCTTCGCCGAGCGCGAGGTGCGCACGTGAGCTTCGCGACGGTTCCGGAAATCCTCGAGGAGATCCGCGCCGGCCGCATGGTCGTCATCGTCGACGACGAAGACCGCGAGAACGAAGGCGATCTCATCATGGCCGCCGAGAAGGCGCGGCCCGAGGACGTCAACTTCATGGTGCGCGAGGGCCGCGGGCTGGTCTGCCTGCCGCTGACGCAGGCGCATTGCCGCCAGCTGGGCCTGAAGCCGATGGTCGAGCGCAACACGTCGCCGCACCATACGAACTTCACGGTGTCGATCGAAGCCGCGGCCGGCGTCACGACCGGCATCTCGGCCTACGACCGCGCGCACACGATCCGCACGGCTGCTGCGCTGAACGCGGGCCCCGACGACATCGTGCAGCCCGGCCATATCTTTCCGCTTGCCGCGCAGCCCGGCGGCGTGCTCGCGCGCGCCGGCCACACCGAGGCGGCGGTCGATCTCGCCGCGCTCGCGGGACTCGCGCCGGCGGGCGTGCTCGTCGAGATCCTGAGCGAGGACGGCACGATGGCGCGCCGCCCCGAGCTCGAAGCGTTCGCCGCGAAGCACGGCCTCAGGATCGGCACGATCGCCGACCTGATCCGCTACCGCCTCGAAACCGAGAAGACCATCGAGCGCGTGCACGAAGGCGACGTCGACACCGAGTTCGGCCGCTTCCGGCTCGTCGCGTTCCGCGATCGCTTGCAGAAGGCGCTGCATTTCGCGCTCGTCCGCGGCCGCGTCGACGACGGCGCGCCGGTGCTGACGCGCGTGCACGTGCGCAACACGCTGTCCGACGTGCTGCATCTGGAGCGCGGCGATCTCGGTCTCACGGTGACGGCCGCACTCCGGCGCATCGGCGATCAGGGTCGCGGCGTCGTCGTCGTCCTCGCCGGCGACGAGACGCCCGATACGCTGATCCAGCGCCTGACGTCGGGCCGCGCGGAAGAGCAGGCGTCGCCGCAGTGGCGCCAGCTCGGTCTTGGCGCGCAGATCCTCGCCGATCTCGGCGTCCGGCGACTGCGCGTGCTCGGCACGCCGCGCCGGCTGGTCGGCCTGCGCGGTTTCGGGCTCGAAGTCGAAGGGCACGAAGAGCCTTCGGCCTAGGGCAAACGCGCTCCACGCTCCACCTTCCGTCATTCCCGCGCAAGCGGGCTACCTAACGTTCCGTCATTCCCGCGCAAGCGGGAATCCATTCTGGGGGCGAAATTGGGTGCCCGCTTTCGCGGGCATGACGTCATCGACCGAATGCGGCAGGGTCCGCACGAGCGACCTCCGCTAAACTACGAGCATGTCCGAACGCACCGGCGCACTTCGCCCCGTCCGCTCCGCACGCTACGCGATCGTCGCGAGCTGCTGGAACCCGCGCATCGTCGATGCGCTGGTCGACGGCGCCGTGCGCACGCTCGGCGAGCATGGCGTCGACCCCGGATTGATCGATCTCGTGCGCGTGCCGGGCGCATGGGAGATTCCGGTGGCCGCAGCGCGCATCGCGGCGGCGGGGAGGCATGTGGCGATCATCGCGCTCGGCTGCGTCGTCCGCGGCGACACGCGCCACTACGAGCACGTCGCCGACGGTTGCGCGAACGGCCTCATGCGCGTCGCGCTCGATTTCCGCTTGCCGGTGCTGAATGGCGTGCTCGCGGTCGAGCGGCACGCCGATGCCGAGGCGCGCGCCGGCGGCGCGCACGGCAACAAGGGCGCGGAGGTCGCGCTCGCGGCGCTCGAAATGGCCGATCTCGTGGTTCAATTGGCCCATGAGTGATGTCCCGAAAACCGGAATCGACCCGGCCGCGCGCTCGCGCGCGCGCCGCCGTGCGCTGCAGGCCGTGTACGCGTGGCAGATGAGCGGCAATCCGATCGCGCGGGTCATCGACGAGTTCCGCCACGAACAGGACATGGAAATCGCCGACGTCGAGTACTTCGAGGATCTCGTGCGCGGCGTCGACGCGCACTGCGCCGAGCTGGATGCCGCGCTCGCGCCGCATCTCGACCGCGAGATCGACCGCGTGGATCCGATCGAGCGCGCGACGCTGCGCATCGGCGCGTACGAGCTTCGCCATCGCATCGACGTGCCGTACCGGGTCGTCATCAACGAGGCCGTCGAAGTCGCCAAGCGCTTCGGCACCGACTACGGGCACACGTACGTCAACGGCGTGCTCGACAAGCTCGCGGCCGAGTGGCGCACGGCCGAGTTCGAAGCGGGCCGCGCTTGAGTCCGTGGAATTCGATCTGATCGAGCTCGTGCGCGCGCGCTGCGCGCTGGCGCGTGCCGACGTGCGCGTCGGCATCGGCGACGACGGGGCCGTGCTCGCGCCGCCCGCCGGTCATGAGCTCGTCGCCGTCACCGACACGCTGGTCGAGCACGTGCACTTTCCGGTCGCGACGCGGCCCGAGGACATCGGCTGGAAATCGCTCGCGGTGAATCTCTCCGATCTCGCCGCGATGGGCGCGACGCCGGCGTGGGCGCTGCTCGCGCTGACGCTGCCCGCGCCCGATCGCGATTTCGTCGAACGCTTCGCCGAAGGCTTCGCCGAGCTTGCGGCGCAGCATGGCGTCGCGCTCGTCGGCGGCGATACGACGAAAGGACCGCTCACGATCACCGTCAGCGCGTTCGGCTTCGTGCCGCCCGGCAAGGCGCTGTTGCGAAGCGGCGCGCGCGCCGGCGATCTCGTGTTCGTCACCGGCACGCTCGGCGATGCGGCAGCGGGCCTCCGCTTCCCGTTCGAAGGACTCTTCCAGAGCCCGGCATCGGCCGAAGCCTGCGACGCGCTGCGCGCGCGACTCGACCGGCCGTCGCCGCGCATCGCGGCCGGGCTCGTGCTGCGCGATCGCGCGAGCGCGTGCATCGATGTCTCCGACGGATTGCTCGCTGATGTCGGCCACGTTGCCCGCGCGAGCGGCGTCGGCATCGACATTTCCGCGCTGGCATTGCCGGCGTCGCCCGCATTGCTGCAGGCCTTCGGCGCACCCGAGCGCCTCGCGCTGCAGACGACCGGCGGCGACGACTACGAGCTCGCATTCACGCTCGCGCCGAAGCACGAAGGCATCGTGCTGCACGATCTTGCGAAGGCCGGCTGCGGCGCGACGCGGATCGGGCGCGTCGTCGCGGGCGCCGGCGTGCGGCTTCTCGATGCGCAAGGCGGCGAGATCGCGACGAAGCGGCGCGGCTGGGAGCACTTCGCATGACGCTCGATGCGGAGCAGCGCCGCGCGATCTTCGCGCATCCGGCCGGCTGGATCGCGAGCGGTTTCGGCTCCGGCCTGAGCCCTTTCGCATCGGGCACGGTCGGCTCGGCTGTCGCGCTGATTCCATGGCTCGCGCTCCGCGAGCTCGACTGGCCGCTCTATCTCGGCGCCGTTGCGATCGCCTTTGCGATCGGCGTCTGGGCCTCCGGCGTCGTCATCGCGAAGCTCGGCATCGAGGATCCCGGCGTCGTCGTCTGGGACGAGTTCGTCGGCCAGTGGCTCACGCTGCTGCCGCTCGTCGTCGCGCCGCGCGGCTGGCCGTGGATCGTCGCCGCGTTCGTGCTGTTCCGCGTGTTCGACGTCTGGAAACCGTGGCCGGCCTCGTGGGCCGACCGTTCCGTCAAAGGCGGCTTCGGCGCGATGCTGGACGATGTTATCGCCGGTGCGTACGCGGCGATCATCGTCGAGCTCGCGCTGACGCTCGTCCGGGCCTGATCGACGGCTACTGCGGTGGCGAGGTGATGATGCTGGAACAACTCGTCGACGACCCCGCGCACGACGCCGTTGCGCGGTTCGCGAAAACGCCGCTGTAATTCGCCAGCAATCCCGGCTGCGCGTTGGTGTTTATGACGTTGTAGGCCATGAAGCCCGTGACAGGCAGGCCGAGCAGCGCAACCGTACCGCCATCGGCCACGGACGTCCCGCCGGGAAGCTGCTGCGCCGAGGCGTTTTCGCTCAGCATCAGCGTGACGTTGCCGGTCGTATCGCCGTTCAGCGGGACGAAGAATGGCACTAGATCGGAGCCGAACACGCCCGACACGACGCCGTTGCCGAAGCCCAGCACGTTGACCGCGTACGGAAAGCTCGGTGGTACGAAATTGCCAGGCGGCGGACACAAGGTGCAGTGGCCGAAGTCGAGAATAGCGCCTTCCTCTCGATCGTAGACGTTGCCTGTGACGACAGTGTCCGAACGGCCGTTCTGGAATAGCTCGGAGAACGGTGCGACGACGCTGGGCGCGAGCGCGGGATCGGTGTAGAACTCGCGCGTCGGCAACGTGACGACCCAGTCGGTGTTCGCGCCGAACGACGGGTCGACGAAATATTCGTTGAAGATCGAATCGGCCATGAAGACCGCGCTGACTGCGTCGATCGGGAACTGGTAGTCGACGTCAATCGGCCGCCCGCCGACGAGAACGCTTGCACGCGTCAGCGGCGCGGCAACTGTCGTATTCGCTTCGTCGAGTGTCGGGCCGCTCGCGGCACCGCTGGTTGCGAGCGCCTGATCGGTAAACCCGGTCAGCGCGTCGGGCGTGTAGCCGAAGAACGTGCCCTGGCCGACGTTGACGATCGCGACCGAGCCGAACAGGTTCGGCGTCGGCGCGACGGTTGGTGCGGAGGATTGCAGCACGGCCGCATCGCACGCCGGCACGCCGCCGCCGGGAGT
This sequence comes from uncultured Rhodanobacteraceae bacterium, assembly GCA_937902695.1. Taxonomy (GTDB): domain Bacteria; phylum Pseudomonadota; class Gammaproteobacteria; order Xanthomonadales; family Rhodanobacteraceae; genus Dokdonella_A. The sequence continues at coordinate 6,996 of CALFNI010000676.1, read as the reverse complement.
CCCGTTCTGCACGTGCGTGATCGTCTGGTCGAGCGCGCTGCCCGGCGTCGTGTCGCCGACGGCGATGGCTTCGATGAAGCCTTCGCGCGTGCGCGCCAATGTCTGCGGGCCCGAATCCGGGTTCTCGGTGACGTAGCCGGAGTCGAGAAACTGCTGGCCGACAGACACGATCGGCGGGTTCGTGCAGCTCCGGTCCGATGTGCGGATCAGCGCGGGTCCCGTATCGCTCGTCTGCGTGACCGCCGCGGTCCAGACGTCGTGCGGCGACAGGAACACATCGAACTCGAGCACGTTGCGCGCGTTGTAGCTCTCGCGAAAGCGGACATGGACGACTTTGCCGGTGTCGCCGGCATTCCCGATCGACAGCAGCGTGTCCTGGCTCTTGTTGACCGTGTAGTAGGGAAAGATGAGCACCTGGCCGAGGCCGCGCGGATTCAGCGCGACGCCGGAGGCAGAACCCATTGTAAACAACGCGGAAAATGCCGCGAATGCGATCGCGGCCGCAACGTTCGCACGCATGTCGTGACTCCCGTTCGTCGTCGAAGTCTTCCGCTTCGATGCTTGTTGTTCGACCGCCGGAGCACCCCGCGCGGGAGCTTACTCCGGCGCGCGTGGCGTCGCTATCGCATTTACGGCGGCGGCAGCAGCTTGCCGGGATTGAGGATGCCGTCCGGGTCGAACGCCGACTTGACGCGCCGCATCAGCGCGAGCGCGGACGCATCGACCGCGAGCGCCATGAAGTCGCGCTTCGCAAGGCCGATGCCATGCTCGCCCGAGAGCGTGCCGTCGAGGCGGATCACGACCGCGAACACTTCGCGCAGGCATTCCTCCGCGCGCGCGAGCTCGGCTTCGTCGCGCGGCAAGAGATTCACGTGCACGTTGCCGTTGCCGGCGTGGCCGAAGCAGACGATCGGCAGCGCGTATCGTTGCGACAGGTCGCGCATCGCGGCGACGAGTGCCGGAATGCGCGAGACGGGCACGACGACATCCTCGTTGATCTTCTTCGGCGACAGCGTGCGCAGCGCCGGCGACAGCGCGCGCCGCGCGGCCCAGAGTGCCGCGACGTCGTCGGCCGTCGAGGCGCCCGTGAGAGCGATCAGGCCTTCGCCGCGCGCGGCCGTCGAGATCGCGTCGACTGCGGCGCCGAGCGCGTTTTCGTCGCCGTCGGCTTCGATCAGCAGCAGCGCGCCCGCATCGGGCACGGCGTCGCCGCCGCGTGCGCGCGCGAGCCGCAACGATTCGCTATCGAGAAACTCCAGCGCCGACGGCGTCGAGGGCTGCGCCATGATGCGCGCGACCGCGGCCGCGGCCGCCTCGATGTTCGTGTAGGTCGCGCGCAGCGTACGTGTCGCGCGCGGCAGCGGTGTCAGCTTCAGCGTCGCTTCGGTGACGACGGCGAGCGTGCCTTCCGAGCCGATCAGCAACCGGGTGAGATCGTAGCCCGCTGCGCCCTTCGTCGTCGGCGTGCCGCAGCGGAAATCCTCGCCGGTGCCCGCGACGGCGCGAAGCGCGAGCACGTTGTCGCGTGTCGCGCCGTATTTCACGGCGCGCGGCCCGCCCGCGTTGCAGGCGAGATTGCCGCCGATCGTGCAATAGGGCGCCGAAGTCGGATCGGGCGGCCAGAACAGGCCGTGCGGGCGGAGCGCGGCCTGCAGATCGGCGTTCAGCGCGCCGGGTTCGACGACCGCGAGCCGGTTCGCCGGATCGATCGCGAGGATGCGGTTCATGCGCTCGAACGAGGCGACGATGCCGCCTTCGACCGGCACGCTGGCGCCCGTCGTGTTGGTGCCCCGGCCGCGCGCGACCAGCGGCGTCTGATGCGCGCGGCAGGCGCGGACCAGCGAGACGACCTGTTCGTGCGTCGACGGGAACACGACGGCGTCCGGCATCGCCTCGCGGCGCGAGTTGTCGTAGCCGTAGACGGCGCGCGTGGCCGCGTCGGTTTCGAGCGCGCCGGGAAAGATCGTGCGGAGGCAATCGGAAAGTTCGGCGTTCATGCCCCGATTCTCCGCGCTTTTCCCCTCTCCCGCTTGCAGGAGAGGGCAGGGTGAGGGCACGCGTGGTTCGCCGCGCCCGCTTGCCCTTATCCGCCTCCGGCACCTTCCCCGGCAAGCGGGAGAAGGAACATCAATCCGTGTACTCGAAAACCTTCACGACCTTCTCGACGCCATCGACATCGCGCGCCACCTCGACGACCGCATCCGCCTCCGCGTGGCTGACCATGCCCATCAGGTACACGATGCGATGTGCCGTCGTCACGTTGACGCGCAGCGGATCGAAGCCCTCGATGCTGGTGATGTCGAGCAGCGCCGTCTTGACGCGCGCGGTGAGTGCGCCGTCGGCGCGGCGCGTCCAGAAATCCTGCGGCTCGGTCACTTCGAGCTCGTTGACGACCTTCTTGGTGCCCTCGTAGCCGCTCACGATCTTCTCGGCACGCGCCTTCAGCTCCGGCGTGCGCACTTCGCCGATCAGCAGGATCACGCCGTTGTAGACGACGATCGTGACGTTGTTCTTGAGCGCGAGCTCCTTGTCCTTGTTGATCGCATCGTGGACGGCGAGGTCGATGCGCTTGTCGTCGAAATACGTGCTCGTATCGCGGCGATCGTGCGCGGCGCCGCCGGCGAGCGCGGCACCGCCGACGACGGCGGCCGCGCAGCCGCCGAGCAGCGGCGCGAGGGCGATGAGGCATGCGAGTGCTTTCGTGCGTGACATGGAACCTCTCAGCAGGCGTCGAATGCGTTGCGCCGCCAGTCGATCGACGGGGCCTCCTCGCCGGCGCCGATCGCGAGCACGTCGAATCGGCACGCGGCGCCGGCGAGGCGCGGATGTTCGGCGAGAAACGCGCTCGCGGCGCGTACGAGCCTTGCGCGCTTGGCGGCGCCGACGGAATCGATGCCGTCGCCGAAGCGGCTTGCGCTGCGATAGCGCACTTCGACGAAGACGACGACGTCGCGCTCGCGCATGACGAGGTCGATCTCACCGTAGCGGCAATTGTAGTTCCGGGCGACGAGCGCGAGCCCCGCGCCTTCGAGATGCGCGAGCGCGAAGTCCTCGTGGCGCTTGCCGTCCGCGCGGCGGTTCGTCGCGGTACGCGTCAGCAGCATGGGCTCCGCACGATCATTGCGTCGGCGTCGCGGCGAGCGCGCCCTCGACCGGGCGGGCCACGCCGGCGTCGAAGCGCGCCCAGGCGATCGTGCGGTGCACGCGACCGAAGCTGTCGGCCGTGAGGTCGCCGGTCGCACCGGTAAGATACGCATCGGGATGCGCGAGCAGCCAGCCGAGGTACGGCAGCAGCGCATAGGCATCCATGCCGAACGCGAAGAGCCGCGCACCGACGCCGTTCGCGCTGGCGATCTGTCTGCCGATGACGGCACGATCGGGACGGCCGGGTACCGGGCCGAACAGCCACGGCGCATCGCAGAACTCGACGCCGTCGAGATCGCGGTCGAGGCCCGGGTTCGGGTCGCCGCCATACACGTGCGAGGTGGCGAACACCGGCGCGGAGATCGCCGCGATCTTGAGCTGCGGCAACAGCAGGCGCGCCTGCTGCGGGCGCATGCTGATGAAGACGCCGGCATCGGCCGGATCGCCCAGGCCCTTCGTCGCTTGCTGGATCGCGGCCTTGAAGTTGACCTCGCTCTCGCGAAGCTCTGCCTGTCCGACGATCTGGCCGCCGCTCGCCTCGAACTGCGCGCCGAACGCGAGCGCGGCGCGTTGCGCCCAGTCGGTGTCGGCGATGAGGACGACCGCGCGGGCGATGCCGCGCTCGTGCATGTGCTCGGCGACCTGCGCGCCCTCCGCATCGGGCAGGAGCCCGAACTCGGCGCTGCCGGGGGGCGGCACTTCGCCGGTGTCGGGATGGTTGAGCGCGAGTACCGGCGCGGTCAATGTCTGATGGAACAGCTCGCCGACCGCTTCGCGCTGCAGCGGACCGACGACGTGGTCCGCGCCGTCGGCGACGGCCTGCGTGTACGCGGCGACGGCGTCGGCCGGCGTCTTTCCCGAATCGTAGATGCGCACGTCGGGGCGCACGGCGTCGTCGGTCGCGAAATACGCCGCGAGGAATCCGTCTCGGATCGACTGCGAGACCGCCGTGAGCGAGCCGAGCGGCAGCAGCAGCGCGACATGCCGGGGCGCCACGTAGCCTTCGCTGGCCCCGTTCGGCCCCGCCTCGACGGTGCCGACCGGCCGGTTCGGCCGCGGCAGCGTGCGCGCGAGCGCGATGCCGTTCGAGCGCAGCGCCTGCTCAATCCACGGGCGCAGCGCGTCGTCGGGGCGCAGCGTTTCGGCGCGCGTCTTCAGCGCATCGGGACCGAGCGCTGCCAGCGTCCCGACGATTTCCTTGCGGTTCGCGTCGCGGTCGGCACCTTCGAGATAACGGTCGAGCTCGGCCCGCGTGCGCGCCGCCGCATAGCGATCGCCGACGCCGACTTCGGCGCGCGCGCGAAGCTCGAGCGCGCGCGCGCGCAGGTTCGGCGAAAGATCGCCGAGCGGCATCGCGAGGAGCGCCTGCGCTTTCGCCGGATCGTCGTGCTTGAGCGCGATTTCCGCGTCGAGGACGTCGAGCCGAACCTGCTCGATGCCGTGCAGGCGCCGCCGCTTGACGTCGCCGAGCGTCTGCGCCGCGCCGTCGAGATCGCCGGCTTCACGCTCCGCTTCGGCTTCGCGCAGGCGATAGTGCGCGGACGCGTCGCCGCCGCTCGCATCGGCCAGCGCGCGGAACGCCGCGGCGGCCTGATCCATGTCGCCCTGCCTGAAGAGCTGCTCGGCGCGAACGGCGTCCGCGGATGGCGTCGCTTCCTCTTCCGGCATCGTCGCGCATGCGGCGAGCGCAAGCGCGAGCAGCGCGGTCGCGGCAAAACGTCCTTGTCGAAACGCGGCGTGCACGAGCGCATTCTCCACGGGACCGACCCAGTCCGCATGATAGCGGATCGCCCGCGCCGCGCCGTCGGTGCCGGCGCGCTTCCGCTATGCTCGTTCAGACGAATGGAGGACGACATGGCCGCGGGCCGGCTCTGGGTCATCGCGACGCCGATCGGCAACCTCGACGATCTCTCGCCGCGCGCGGCCGAGGCGCTGCGCGCGGTCGCGCTGATCGCGGCCGAGGACACGCGCCACAGCGCGCCGCTGCTCGCGCGCGTCGGCAGCGCGGCAAGAATGCTGGCGCTGCACGAGTACAACGAGCGCGAACAGAGCGCGCGCATCGTCGAGGCGATTCTCGCCGGGAGCGACGTCGCGCTGATTTCCGACGCCGGCACGCCGCTCGTCAGCGATCCGGGCTACCGGCTCGTGCGGGCCGTGCGCGAGGCCGGCGGCATCGTTTCGCCGGTGCCGGGACCGTGCGCTGCGATTGCCGCGCTGTCGGTCGCCGGGCTGCCGAGCGACCGGTTCGTGTTCGAGGGCTTCCTGCCCGCGAAATCGGGCGCGCGGCGCGAGCGCATGCAGGCGCTCGCCGGCGAGACGCGCACGCTGATCGTGTACGAATCGAGCCATCGCATCGTCGATTCGCTCGCCGACGCGATCACGGTGTTCGGCGCCGCGCGCGAGGGCGTGCTGGCGCGCGAGCTGACGAAGCTGTTCGAAACGGTGATCGCGGGAACGCTCGGCGAGATCGCCGCGCGCGTCGGCGCGGATCCCAACCAGCAGCGCGGCGAGTTCGTGCTGCTGATCGGCGGCGCGGCCGACGCCGATGCCGATGCGCAGCTCGCCGAAGGCCGGCGCGTCTTCGCATTGCTGCGCGAGGAATTGCCGCCGGCCAAAGCCGCGAAACTCGCCGCCGCGATCACCGGTGCGGCGCGCAAGGCGCTGTATCATGTCGAGTGACCGCGCGAGGTTCGCGATGAACGAATTATTGCGCGATGCCGCGACACGCGCGGCGTCGTATCTCGACGGGCTCGATACGCGCAAGGTCGCGCCGGATGCCGTTGCGACCGCCGCGCTCGAAGCGCTCGACGTGCCGATGCCGGCGGCGGGGAGCGATCCGCTGCGCGTGATCGCCGAGCTCGATGCGTTCGGCTCGCCGGCGACGATGGCGATGGCCGGGCCCCGCTTCTTCGGCTTCGTCATCGGCGGTGCGCTGCCGGTGACGCTCGCGGCGAACTGGATCGCCGGTGCGTGGGATCAGAACTCGGCGTTCTACAACGCGACGCCTTCGACCGCGCGTATCGAGCAGATCGCGCTGCGCTGGCTCGTCGAACTGCTCGGCCTTCCGGCCGAAACCGGCGGCGCGTTCGTGACCGGCGCCACGGTCGCGAACTTCGCCGCGCTCGCCGCCGCGCGCCATGTCGTGCTCGAGCGCGCCGGCTGGAACGTCGAAGCCGACGGCCTGTTCGGCGCGCCGCCGATCCAGGTGATCGTCGGCGCGGAAGTGCATCCGAGCCTGGTCAAATCGCTCGGCCTGCTCGGCCTCGGGCGCAACCGCGTCGTACGCGTGCCGGTGGACGGACAAGGCCGCATGCGCGCCGACGCCTTGCCGCGCATCGCGACGCCGGCGATCGTCTGCACGCAGGCCGGCAACGTCAACACCGGCGCGATCGATCCGGTCGGCGAGATCTGCGATCGCGTCGCGGGCAGCGGCGCGTGGGTGCACGTCGATGGCGCATTCGGCCTCTGGGCGGCCGCGTCGCCCGCGCTCGCGACGATGACGCGCGGCGTCGAAAAAGCCGATTCGTGGGCGACCGATGCGCACAAGTGGCTCAACGTGCCGTACGACTGCGGCCTTGCGTTTTCGCGTGACGCGGAGGCGCTGCGCGCCGCGATGGCGGTGACGGCGGAATACCTGCCGAGCGTCTCGCCGTTTCGCAATCCCGCCGACTACACGCCGGAATTGTCGCGCCGCGCGCGCGGCATCGAGGTGTGGGCGGCGTTGCGGGCGCTCGGCCGCGAAGGCGTCGCCGAGCTCATCGAGCGCAACTGCCGGCAGGCGCGGCGCTTCGGCGAGGCATTCCGCGACGCCGGCTATCGCGTGCCGAACGAGATCGCGCTGAACCAGGTGCT
>CALFNI010000675.1 GCA_937902695.1 uncultured Rhodanobacteraceae bacterium | reverse complement strand
TCCGTGGCGACGTGCGCGTCGGCCGCGACGTCGAGATCGACATCGACGTGATCCTCGAAGGGCTCGTCGAGCTCGGCGACGAAGTCCGCATCGGGCCGTTCTGCCGCATCCGCAATTCGACGCTCGCAGCCGGCACCGTCGTGCATTCGCACTGCAACCTCGACGGCGTCGTCACGCACGGCCCCTGCGACATCGGCCCGTTCGCGCGCCTGCGCACGGGGACCGAGCTCGGCGCCCACACGCGCATCGGCAACTTCGTCGAGACGAAGAAGGCGCGCTTCGGCGAGCATTCGAAGGCCAACCATCTTTCATACATCGGCGACGCCGAGGTCGGTGCCGAGGTCAACATCGGCGCCGGCACGATCACCTGCAACTACGACGGCGTCTCCAAGCACACCACGGTCATCGAGGACGGCGTCTTCATCGGCTCGAACACCGCGCTCGTCGCGCCGGTGCGCATCGGCAAGGACGCGACGATCGGCGCGGGCTCGGTGATCAGCAAGGAGGCACCGGCAGGCCAGCTCAGCCTCGGCCGCGCGCGCCAGCAGGCGGTTCCGGGCTGGCAGCGGCCGAAGAAATCCACCTGAGCGGCCGCGGCGCGCAGCCGGAAAAACGTCGAGCGGAGTCAGGACATGGGTTACGAGCAGTTGTTCCGCGGTGTGCTGTTTCCGTTCTACGAAACCGTCCTGCGCCGCCGCGGCACGCTGGCGTACCTGCGCGAATACCAGGCCAACCAGTGGCGCTCGCGCGACGAGCTCGCGGCAATCCGCTGGCACAAGCTCAGCAGGCTGCTGCAGTACTGCTGGCAGGAAGTGCCGTACTACCGGCGCCGGTGGCAGGCGGCCGGGATCGCGCCGGGCGATATCCGCGACGAGGCCGATTTCGCCAAGCTTCCGGTCCTGACCAAGGACGACATCCGCGCGAACGCCGACGATCTCGTCGCCGCGCCATGGCGCGGCAGGCTGACCTGGAAGGCAACCGGCGGCTCGACGGGCACGCCGCTCCGATTCGGCTACACGCACGAAAGCTACGAGCGCCGCATCGCCGCCATGTGGCGCGGCTACGAGTGGGCGGGCGCGCGCATGGGCCGGCGCACGCTCTATCTGTGGGGCGCGCCGGTCGTCGCCTCGAACAGCGCGCACGACATCAAGGACCGCATCTACCACGCGGCCTACAACCGCAAGATGCTGAACGCGTTTCTGATGAGCGAAGCGCGCATGGTCGAGTACGCGGACGCGATCGACGCGTTCAGGCCCGAGATCATCGTGAGCTACGTCGCGCCGATCCTGCGCATGGCGGAATGGCTCATCGCATCGGGCCGCACGCCGCACCGTCCCGTGTCGATCCTGAGCGCGGCCGAAGCGCTGAGCGAGTCGCAACGCGAAACGATGGAGCGCGCGTTCGGCTGCCCGGTGTACAACACGTACGGCTGCCGCGAAGTCATGCTGATCGCGGCGCAATGCGAGCGCCGCGAGGGCCTGCATCTTTCCGCCGACCACCTGCACGTCGAGCTTCACGAGCCGAAATCGACGATACGGGGCGACGCGGCGATCGGCGAGGTGCTCCTGACCGACCTCCACAACGAAGGCATGCCGCTGATCCGCTATGCGAACGGCGACATGGCCACGGCCGGGCCGGATGCGTGCGCGTGCGGACGCAGCCTTCCGCTGCTGGCGCGCGTCGACGGCCGCAAGCTCGATACGCTGAAGTCGCCCGACGGCCGGCTTATGCCGGGCGAGTATTTCGTCTACGCGTTCCTGTCGGTTCCGCACCTGCGCCGCTATCAGGTCGTGCAACGCGAGCCGGCCGCGATCGACGTCTATATCGTGCCCGAGCCGGGATTCGACGCGGCGACCGAGCTGGGCATGCCGGGGGAGTTCCCGTTCACGCGCGGCATTCAGCCGACGATGTATCGCGGAAGGCTGTGGACCATGCGGCAGTATGCAGGCATGGGCGACGCCGAGGAATCGAACAAACGGTACAAATACCTGCTGGCCAATGGGGCTGGATCCAAGAGCAGAGGCGGGCTGAGCGTCGCATTCGACCTGCCGACGCAGATTGGGTATGACTCGGATAGCCCGCTGGCTCTGGGCGAG
>CALFNI010000674.1 GCA_937902695.1 uncultured Rhodanobacteraceae bacterium | reverse complement strand
CTGCGCGACGCGTCGTGGCGCTTTCGCCTGACGGTCGCCGAGGAACGCTTCGCGGCCGCGCTAGGCTGGATGCGGTTCGCGACCGGCCACTTTCCGCGGCGCGAGGACATCGAAGCGCCGCTCGCCGCGCTCGGCTTCGACGTGCGCGTCGAGCCGCTCTGGGGCCGCACGCCGTTCAACAGCTATCTGATAGTCGCGCGCCGCGCGCGCGCGGCGTGAGGCTCAGTCTTTAACGACGCGCGTGCGCCGCCGGCGCATGCGCGCGTGGAGCTTGCTCCGGCGTTCGGCGAGGCAGCGCGCGTGCAGCCGCCTCTGTTCGGCATCGCCCGGCATCGCCGCGAGCGTCGTGCGATACGCGCAGAAATCGGCGTATGCATTCAGCACGCGACGCAGGCGCCGCAGCAGCAGCTCGAGCATGATGGCGTCGTCGAGGAGGCCGATGACCTCGATGTCGTCGGGAATCAGGTCGTCCGGATCGCTGAAGTACGCCAGCGTCTCGACGACCTCGGAGCGCTCCGGATCGGTCAGCGCCCAGGCCTCGTCCTCGAGCATCAGGATCAGCCGCTGCACCTCGACGAGGCGACGCCGCACGTAAGCCGGCGCCGCGCTCGCCGACAGATGATCGAGCGCGTATTTCGTCGCGTCGATGACGTCGACTTCGTCGGCGCAGCGCGTCGCGCGGCGCGACTTCTCGAGTGCCGCCTGGAAACGTTCGATGTCCGCGGGCGAAAGCTCGAAGGTGATTCGCATGGCGCGCGCAGCGTACGCGCGCGCGCCGCGCGGGTCAAAGGCGCAAGGCGATTCCACGAAGCGCGCCGAGCCGTGCGCTCAGTGCGTGAAGTACTGCTCGATCGGCACTTCGACGGACGTCCATGTCGCTTCCGCGAACAGATCCGGCAGCGGCATGTGGTGCTCGGGCGGAAGCGTCTCCGGCATCGGCTCGCCTTCCTTCGCGAGCATGCGGCAGTGCGCGTCGATCGCGCGTCGCGCGTAAAGGATCGCCTGGTGACGGTTGCGGCCGACCGCGCGACAGCCCGGCAGGTCCGGAATCATCACGCAATGGAGGTCCGCGTCGACCTCGCGCAGTGCAACGAGGAAACGCACGCTAGTGCACCGCGACGGCAGCACGGATGCCGGAGGCCCGCACCGGATCCGCGCGATCTCTGCCGGCGCCATCACTGCGCGCGCGAAGCCATGAACTCCCCATTGCCCGTCCTTCGGCGTCATCGCCGATACCGCCCGTGGGGGCGGATGAAGATTCCTGCCTGCGCGTTCAGGTTAGTTGCCGCGACGCAGCCAAGTCGTGAAAACGCGAGCGAACGCGACGGTGCCGGCGCTCCGCCCGTCGGCGACGGACGGCGACCGGCGCGCGGGATTATGCGATTTTTTCGCGGCGCGCACACAACTTCGCGTACGAAAGGCGTGTGCCCCGATGTCGTGTAAGCTTCGCGCGCATCGACACCGAGGGCATCCATCCGCATGCAGGCGTTTCTCGCTGCTCACGACGCATTCGTCGCCTGGCTCGAAGGGCTCGATGCATCGCCATCCGCCGACGAGATGGACCGCGCGCTGTGGGGCCTCGCCCTCAAGGCTGCCGACCGCGGCATGACCGAGACGCACTGGACGTTCGTCGTCGACGGTCTCGTCGCCTACGTAAACCGTCGCGCGCCCGGCAACCTCGCGCTTTCGAGCCAGCTCGCGCGCGGCTTCGAGCTCGCGTCGAAATGGCAGGCGGTCAGGGTCGCGCTGGTACGCTCGATGCTCGATATCTGCGCGCTGCGGTCGATGGGCTGATCGCTCCGCCGCCCTTAAGGATTTCGAACGAGGAGACGCCATGAAGATGTCATCGCTCGTCCGTTTCGCACTGCTGGCGCTGCCGGCAGGTTCGGCGTTCGCCGCCGGCGCGGTCACGTTCCCGCTGTCCGTGGCGTCATCCACGGACGTGCACTATGTCTGCAAGGGCGACAGGGACATCACGGTGGCGTATGTCAACGCGACCAACGGCGATGCCTTCGCCTACCTGCCGGTCGACGGCACCGAACACGTGTTCGTCGGCGTGACGTCGGGGTCGGGCGCGCGCTACGCGTCGGGGCGCTACATCTGGTGGAACAAGGGCGATACCGGAACGCTCAGCATCGAAGGCAGCCGTTCCCCCCTGCTCGCCGACTGCAACGCGCGGAAATAGGACGCCCGATCAGGAACGCGTGGCGGCGAGGTCCGCCTCGCTGCCCGCGATCAGCAGAAACCGGATCGGCTTGGACTCGTCGCGCGAGCTGTGCCTGGTCACCAGCGCCGGCAACGTCTTCAGCGCGGCGGCGAACAAGATCCATGCGCGCTGGTTGAGGAGCAGCGTGCCGCGCTCGGTGACCGCGATGCTTGCGCCCGTGAGCGCCTCGGGCGTTTCGTGGATCGCCCGCGCGAGCACGTTCAATGCGTCGACGATGGGTCCCACGACCTCCACCGAGAGGTCGACCGGGCCGTCCTCACTCGGGGCATCGGGCGACGGCGGAGCGCTGTCCAAGATCATCGGCTGGAGCCTGGTTGCGAGCAGGTTGCGGGAGGCTAAGTCGAGGCACCTGAACGCTGACGCGCCGAAACGGAAAAAAACGCCAATGACGCACTATTCGCATCCTGCCTGCGCGGCGCGCGTTGCCTGCGGAGGCCTCAGTCGATCTGTATCGGCTCCACGAGCCCCGGCGCATCGTTCTTCGGCGATCCGACCGCTTTCGACACGGGATGGTAGGCCAGCGCCGGCTCGCGCACGCCTGCGAGCAACGCCGACGCATCCGCCGCTTCGGCGAAGAGCCAGGCGGCCCACGTCGCGGCGGGCAGTATCACCGGCGCGCGATCATGGATGTCGCCCGACACGACGCCCGGCGGACCGACGATGATGGTGTAGGTGTAGAGCGGCTCGGATTCCTTCGTCGCACGCCACGCTTCCCAGAGGCCCGCGAACATCAGGAGCTCGCCGCCGGGATCGTGGATGAAATACGGCTGCTTCGCGGCGCCTGCCGGTTTCCACTCGAAATAACCGCTCGCGGGCACCAGACAGCGCCGCCGCTTGAACGCCTCGCGAAACATCGGCTTCTCGGCAACGGATTCGACGCGCGCGTTGATCGCCCTGTGCCCGATCTTCGCGTCCCTGGCCCAGTACGGAACGAGGCCCCAGCGCACCTCGCGGATCTTGGCGGCGCCTTCGCGACTCGTGCCGACGACCGGCATCGGATCGGTCGGCGCGACATTGAAGCGCATCGGGCGCGCGTTGATCGTATCGGCGAGCGCGGCCCACCAGTCCGGCAACGCCTCGTCCGGCATTTGCCGATGCCGCGAGATCGGACCGAAGAGCGCGTAGCGGCCGCACATGGCCCATCGTAGCAGCGCCGCCGGCGGGCCTGGCGCGTCCGGGTTCCGTTGCGGGACGAAGCCGCGCCAGAAATGCCTGTGTCGTGGCCGAACCCGTGGCGCTTGCCCCGCGCCGGGCCGCGTCCCGGGCTTACGCGCCGTGGAGTTGAGAATGGCGATCCCGTTGGATAGTGTTGAGGGTTCGCGCAACCGCCACCATCGCGCCGTCCCGACGATCGCCCTGCGATGACCGACGCCCTGACCAAATTGAACGAGATCGAAGCGCGCCTCAAGGCGGCGCAGGCGGCCGAGAAAATGGCGCTCGCGAAGCTCGCCA
>CALFNI010000673.1 GCA_937902695.1 uncultured Rhodanobacteraceae bacterium | reverse complement strand
AGCTATCTCGGCACCGAGCGCCTGGTGCATAGTGCGATCAGCCACGCCATCAAACACAAGCGCAAGAGCGTGACGCTGGTGCACAAGGGAAACATCATGAAATTCACCGAAGGCGCCTTCCGCGACTGGGGATATAAGGTGGCGAAGGATTTCTTTGGCGCGGTGGAAATCGACGGCGGGCCGTGGTGCAAGATCCCCGATGGCAAACCTGGAGCTGGGCTCATCATTAAAGACGCCATCGCCGACATCACGCTGCAACAAGTCCTCACCCGCCCAGATGATTTCGACGTCATCGCCACACTCAATCTCAACGGCGACTACATCTCGGACGCGCTCGCGGCGCAGGTCGGCGGCATCGGCATCGCGCCGGGCGGCAACATCAACTACATCACCGGCCATGCCGTGTTCGAGGCGACGCACGGCACGGCGCCGAAGTACGCGAACCAGGACAAGGTCAATCCGGGCTCGCTCATCCTCTCGGGCGAGATGATGCTGCGCTACATGGGCTGGACCGAAGCCGCCGACGCGATCATCCATGCGATGGACAAGGCGATCGCGTCGAAGAAGGTGACGTACGACTTCGCGCGGCTGATGGAAGGCGCGACCGAAGTGAAGACGTCGCAGTTTGCGGACGGATTGATCGCGGCGCTCTGAAGCGAATGCGCTCTTCCCCCTCTCCCGCAGCGGGAGAGGGGACGCGCTGCGCTAGACTGGCTGCGTGAGCACCGATGCGCCGGCGTCCGCCACCACGATGCAAGCGCGCGCCGCCGCGTTGATCCTCGACGCGTTCCTCGACTACAACGCGCGGTTCTCCGACATCACGCGCCGCGCCCAGCGCTGGTTCGAGCGCCGCAACTGGAAGCAGGCGCAGATCGACGTCGTCTGGCGCCTCGATCTCTACGATGAATGCCTCGCCGAGACGCTTGGCCGCCTCGAGCTCCTGCTCGACGATCGCATCCGCAACCGCCCGCTATGGGCCGCCATCCGCGACGAGTTCGCCGTGCGCATCGAGCCGGTACTCGATCGCGAGCTCTTCAAGACATTCTTCAATTCGCTGTCGCGACGCTTCTTCCATACCAGCGGCGTCGATCCGGGCATCGAGTTCGTCGCGCTCGATGCCGATCCGACCGCGAACGTCGTCGAGCCGATCGCGCGCAATGCCTACACCGCCGAAGGCGATCTCGGTGCAGTCTGCGCGGCCCTGCTCGGCGACTACCCGTTCTCGAACGGATATGCCGACGTCGCGAGCGGCGCCGCGATCGCAGAGGCGCTGATCGAGCGCTTCGGCATTCCCGGCGGCCACACGGTGTTCCGCATCGAGATGCTGCGCACGCGCTTCTTCCGCGAACGCCGCGCGTACCTCGTGGGCCGCCTGCTCGCGGGCCGCGCCGCCGCAGGTGCAGACTGGGTGCCGCTCGTGATCGCGCTCGTCAACGACGAAAACGGCGTCCGCGCCGATGCCGTGCTCACCGAGATCGGCCAGGTGTCGGCGCTGTTCGGCTTTTCGCGAAGCTATTTTCTCGCCGATCTGCCTACCGTCGGCGATGCGATCGTGTTCCTGCGCGAGCTCATGCCGCACAAGCCGATCGGCGAGCTCTACACGGTGCTCGGCCGCGCCAAGCAGGGCAAGACGGAGCGCTACCGCGCGCTGTTCCGTCATCTCGCGACGCACCCGGACGAGCGCATCGTGCGCGCCGACGGCGCGCGCGGCATGGTCATGGCCGTGTTCACGCCGCGCGACTATCCGATCGTGTTCAAGGTCATCCGCGACGCGTTCGCGTATCCGAAAGACAGCGCGCGCCGCATCGTCGAGGAGAAATACCGGCTCGTGTTCCGCTACGACCGCATCGGGCGCCTCGTCGATGCGCAGGAGTTCCGTTACCTGCGCTTCCCGCTGCGGCTGCTCGATCCCGACATACGCGAGGAGCTGCTGGAGCAGTGCACGGAAGCCGTCGCGATCGAGGGCGACGATCTCCTCGTCAAGCACTGCTACATCGAGCGGCGCCTGCGCCCGCTGAGCCTGCACGCGCGCGAGAATCCCTACGCGGTCGCATTGCCCGCCGTGCTCGATTACGGGCAGGCGATCAAGGATCTCGCGCGCAGCAACATTTTTCCGGGCGATCTCCTCCTGAAGAACTTCGGCGTGACGAGCCGCGGCCGCACGATCTTCTACGACTACGACGAGCTCTGCCTCGTCGAGCAGTGCCGCTTCCGCCGCATCCCGCAGGCGCGCGAGGAGGACGAGACGCGCCCTGTCGAGGACTGGCTCTCGGTGCGCCACGACGACGTGTTTCCCGAGCTTTTCGCGCGCTTCCTCGGCCTGCCGGACGCATTGCGCGACGCGCTGCTGGCGGCGCATCCGGAGATCTTCGATCCCGCATGGTGGCAATCGGTGCAGGCGCACATCGCCGCCGGCGATTCGACCGATATTCCGCCGTATCCCGAGCCGGCGCGCATTCGCCCGCGCGCATGACGAAAGGCCCGCACGAGGCGGGCATTTCGTGCCGGCGATCAGGAATGCGTCAGACCCGCGGCGATCGGCGGCCCATCAACAGCGCGACGATGAACAGCACGAGGAAGACCAGGAACAGGATCTTCGCGATGCCGGCGGCGGCACCGGCGATGCCGCCAAAGCCGAGCACGGCGGCAATCAGCGCGATGACGAGAAACACGATGGCGTAGTGCAGCATGGCCTTGGCTCCTTGGGTTGAGTCGCCCGGCAAACGCGCGGGCAGCGCCGTTTTCCGGTGCCCGTCTAGGAGGCACTGCGCGCAATGAATCGCTCGTGAGCCGGACCCGTCTGGCAGTTGAATGACGCGCCTTCTGCGTGCGAGCGGACAGCAATGTGAAGTCCCGCCCCGCCTTCCCTGTTCCCGGTTCCCCGTTCCCTGCTAGGCTTCGCGCCCTCGACGCATCCGCGCCGTTGCACCGTTCCGAGGACGTCATGACGAGACTACC
>CALFNI010000672.1 GCA_937902695.1 uncultured Rhodanobacteraceae bacterium | reverse complement strand
GAAGAACATCTGCGCCGACTTCGGCCAGAAACGCCGCGCCGAGCGTCGACGACATCAACTCGCCGAGCGCGAACACTTCGGCCTGCCAGGCCACTTCACTCGCGCGGCGACGCGGGTCGGCGATCAGTCGATCGAGCTCGGCGATCCATTTGTCGAGCGCAATGCGAGACGACGCTTCGAGCTCGCGCAGCATCGCTTCGTGGCGCGCGACGATTTCCGCGCGCAGGTCCGCGCAGAGCGTGTCGTCGCGCTGCGATTCGGCAATCGCCTTGAGCTTGTCGGTGATGCCCGACAGCGCCGAGACGACGATCAGCACGCGCCGCCCGCGCGCGCGATGCGCGGCCGCGATGCGGCGGATGTTTTCCCAGCGCGGACGGGTCGAGACGCTGGTGCCGCCGAACTTGACGACGACCCACGGCGCGGTCGGCGCGAGCGCGGGCGCGGTGTTCTGGATCACGTTGGCCTTGGAAGCAGCGGCGTGCGGCCGGGCATTCTTTCTTGCGTCGCAGCAAAACGCAGTGGAATGGCGGCGTGCGGGCCGTGTTCGGGCAAGACGGAGGCAACGCGACCTTCCCTTCGCGTCGTCCCCGCGAAAGCGGGGACCCGGTGACTTTCGCCGTTTGAAAGGCGCGAGGTTCCCGCTTTCGCGGGAACGACGATTGGCTCAGGTTTTCTTCGGCGAGTCGTCGCGCTTCATGTGCAGATCGTTGAACTTGCGCCGCTCGATCAGCTCGACGACCCGACCCGACGCGTCGCGCCGGAAGATGACGAGGTTCCGCTCGTCGCCGCCGGTCATGAAGACGTCCTTGCCGATGGCGTCGAGCGCGGTGCGCGGCCCGCCGGGTTTCGTCGTGTAGTAGAGCGCGCCGCCGTCGGCGGCCACCGAGAAGGCGCGCCCCGGGCCATACGCATAGGTGCCGGCGTAGTCGCTGGCGACGATCCCCGGCACGGCGAGCTTCGGCGGCTCGGTCGGCAGCGTCACGTCGATGGCGGCGGCGAGCTTCCACTCGCCGCCCTGCCGCACGAACGTGTTCGCGAAGATGTAGCGGACGACGAGGTGCTGATCGAAGACGCCTTCCTTCTCGTACATCTCGCCTTCGAGCACGGCCGAATCGCCGTGGACGCGCACCGTCGTGTCGCGGATCTCGATCGATCCCGAGAATCCCTTCGGAAACGGATGCACGTCATCGACCGCCTCCTTCTTGCCCTGCACGCGGCCGAACTCGTCGACGATGATCGCGTCGTCGGCGAGGATCCGCTGCCACGCATCGGCCTTGCCGGGCATCAGCGCGTCCATCAGCTCCTGCGTCAGCGCGACGAGCTTCTTCTCCACCTCGGCGTCGGTTCCGGCGAAGGCGGACGGCGCCGCGACCAGCATGGCGAGGGCGACCGCGGCCCCGCGCATCGGTGCGTTCATCGGAAGGCTCCTCGGGCTGGACGTCGGTGTCGTCGATGTAGTCGAATCCGGCGGCGCACCGCGTGTGCCGTGAGTCACTGACGCGATGCGGCGCGCTCGCCGTGCGACGATCCGAAGCGGTGCGCGTCTCGACACGGCGCGCGCAAGCGGCGATGCTTGCGCGAACCGGGGGAGCGCATGAACGAAACGCCCGAAGTCAGCTACGCACGCCGGCTCGGCGTCTGGGACGCGATGATGGTCGTCGTCGGCGGCGTCATCGGCTCCGGCATCTTCCTGACGCCGGCGACGATCGCGGCCCGCACCGGATCGAGTGCCGAGCAGCTGTTCGCCTGGGGAGCCGGCGGCGTGCTCGCGCTGATCGGCGCGCTCTGCTACGCCGAGCTCGGCGCGCGCCGGCCGAATGCCGGCGGCGGATACGTGAACCTGCGCGAGGCGTTCGGCCTCATCGTCGCGTTCGTCTACGGCTGGAACATGCTCGTCGTGAACTACTCGGGCAGCCTCGCCGCGGTCGCGACGATTTTCGTGCAATACGCGGCGGCGGCGCTCGGCGTCACGCTGTCCGGCGCGGACGCGCCGCCTTACGCGATCGCGACGATACTGCTGCTCGCCGGCGTCAACTGGTTCGGCATCCGCGCGGGCGCCGTCACGCAGAACACCCTGACCGTGCTGAAGCTCGCGGCGATCGGCGCGCTGATCGTGATCGGCCTCGCCGCGCGCGGCGCGCCGCCGCCGAGCGCGCCGCCGCCGCCGCTGAATCCGCTCGCGTTCGGCGGCGTGCTGCTGCCGGTGCTCTTCGCGTACGGCGGCTGGGCATACATCAACAACATCGCCGGCGAAATCCGCGAACCGCAGCGCAACCTGCCGCGCGCGCTCGTCTTCGGCATGCTGCTGGTCGCGGCGTGCTATCTGCTGGTCAATCTCGCCTACCTGCTCGTGCTCGGCCATGACGGCCTTGCCGCCAGCACGGCGCCCGCCGCCGACC
>CALFNI010000671.1 GCA_937902695.1 uncultured Rhodanobacteraceae bacterium | reverse complement strand
CCTTGGTCGCGCGCAATGCGCGCATGAGTGGAACGAGCCCGTGATCGCCACGCGCCCGAGGTTGGCTTGGGAGAGCAAATGGATCGCGAGTGAGTCGCGTGCGAAGCGCGGCCTCAGCAGGGATCACGTTCCACCGTTACCCGTTGCGTGCTATCGGCGGTGCCGGACGCGCCTTGAAGGCGATCTCGCCGAACTGGGAGGCAATTCACACAATAAGTACTTATGACGAATTCGATACTTATATACGCGTGCCCAAAACAAGGACCTCGTGACACTGCGCGTCGGGCGCGCGTCAAGAAGCCGGCGTCGCCGGCGTCGACGACGGAATGCCGACGACGCCTCCGATGATTCCGGTCCGGTTCCTGCCGACGAAGCGATCCGTCGTGCCGGCCTGGTCCGGAACCCCGGTCGAGTGTCCGATAACGAGCAGTGTTCGATTCCGATCACCGCGGACGGCTGCCGAGGCGCCGGATTCGCGCTCGCGCCGTGGCAGATTTCTTGCTCCGCCGATGCCGGCGTCCGTCAGGGCGCGAGGGGAGTGCAACCCTGTGTTCCTTTCGCCCATCCCATGACCGACGGAGGCCGTGCCATTGCGGCGCGGCCCGATGCCGAGATCCCCGACGAATGAACACGCTCGCCTTCGCGTTCCGCTCCCTCGCCAAGTCGCCGGTCTTCTCGCTCGTCGCGATCTTCGCGCTGGCGCTCGGCATCGGCGCCAACAGTGCGATCTTCAGCGTGATCGAGACGATCTTCCTGCGTCCGCTGCCGTATGCGGACGCGGATCGCATCGTCCAGCTGCAGTCGCTGCTGCCCGATCGCGGCCTCGCGCAGGCGCCGATCTCGTGGCCGCGCCTGCTGGCCTTGCGCGAGCGGCAGGAGGTCTTCACCGACGTTTCGGTATCGACGCCGAACGCGTTCATCGTGACCGGCACCGGCGATCCCGAGCAGCTGCAGGGCCTCATCGTCTCGCAGAACTATTTCCCGCTGCTCGGCGTGCAGCCGATGCTAGGCCGCAACTTCCTCGCCGACGAGGACAAGCCCGGCGGCGCGCCGGTCGTCTTGTTGAGCTACGGGTACTGGCAGAAGCATTTCGCGGGACGCGCCGACGTCGTCGGCCAGCCGCTGACGCTCGACGGCACGCCGTACTCGGTCGTCGGCGTGCTGCCGAAGGACGCCAACGGATTTCCGCTGAACCAGATCGCGATCTTCACGACGCGTCCGTACGAATCGCCGTTCCTCACGCAGAAGCAGATCGACGACGGCGGCCTTTTCTACAACGTCCTCGGACGGCTGAAACCCGGCGTCGGCATCGCCCAGGTGCGCGCGGCGATGGACGTGATCGCATCGGGCTATGCGCAGGCGCATCCGACCAACGTCGACGCGAAGTCGAAGCTCGACGCGAACTTCCTGCAGGAGAATCTCGTCGGCAACCAGCGCGATACGTACGCGATGCTGTTCGTCGCGGTCGCCTCGGTGCTGCTCATTGCCTGTGCGAACGTCGCGAACCTCCTGCTCGCGCGCTTCTCGCGCCGGCGCAAGGAAGTCGGCATCCGTTTCGCGCTCGGCGCGAAGCGGAGCCGCATCGTGGCGCAGTTCCTCGCCGAGAGTCTGCTGCTCGCGCTCAGCGGCGGCATCCTCGGCCTCGCGTTCGCGGCGGCGGCGCTGCCGCTGCTCGCGCACGTCGGACACGATTTCGTGCCGCGCGCCGAGGAGATCCGGCTCGATCCCGTCATCGTCCTCTTCACGCTCGGCATCTCGATCGTCTGCGGCGTCGCGATGGGGCTCGTGCCTGCGATGCACGCATCGATGAATGCGGCAAACGACGCGCTCAAGGATTCGAGCCGCGAATCGACCAGTGGACCCAAGCACAACCGCTTCCGCAGCGGGCTCCTGATCGGCGAGATCGCGGTCGCGTTCGTGCTGCTGGTCGCGACCGGCCTCATGATCTCGACCGTCGTGCGCATCCAGAATGTGTCGCCCGGCTTCCGCACCGACGGCATTTTCGTCGGCTTCGCGATCGTGCCGCCGGCGCAGTATCCGGCGCGCACCGAGGCGACGGCGAACTTCTATTCGCGTCTCTATCACCGGCTCGAGGAGATTCCGGGCCAGAAGGGCGTCGCGCTGGACGACAACCCGCCGCTGAGCGGCAACAACGGACAGTCGCCCTATGCGGTCGTCGGCCGTCCGTTGCCGCCGCCGTCCGAGCGGCCGCTGGCGATCCGTCACCTCGTCAGCCCGAACCGCTTCGGCGTGCTCGGCATTCCGCTGAAGGCGGGCCGCGACTTCGACGAGCACGACACGCCCACGAGCAACCAGGTCATGATCGTCAACGAGACGATGGCCAGGCAGCTCTTCCCGAATGAAAGCGCGGTCGGCCAGAAGCTCGTGACCGGCATGCTCGGGCTCACCGCCGAGATCGTCGGCGTCGTCGCCGACACGCACACGCAGGATCTGACGACGGCGCCGGTCGCCGAGATGTATTACCCGGTGTTGCAGCGGCCCGAGAACTTCACGGGATTCCTCGTGCGCACCGACGGCGATCCGGCCGCGCTCGCCGCGAGCGTGCGCGCGGCGCTGCACGACGTCGATCCCGGCATTCCGCTGATCGCGCCGGGCACGATGCGCGACCTGGTCAGGCAGTCGATCGCCGACCGCGATCTCACGATGACGCTGCTCGTGATCTTCGCCGGCCTCGCGCTCGCGCTCGCGAGCCTCGGCGTCTACAGCGTGATGGCCTATTCGGTGACCCAGCGATCCGCCGAGATCGGCATCCGCATGGCGCTCGGCGCGCGCGCCGGCGACGTGCAGAAGATGGTGATCGGTCACGGCGTCAGGCTCGCGGTCTTCGGCCTCGTCATCGGGCTCGCCGGCGCGCTCGCGGTGACGCGGCTCATGACCGCGCTACTCTTCGAGGTGCACGCGAGCGACCCGACGATCTACCTCGCGATCGCTGCGCTCCTGACGTTCGTCGCCGTCGCGGCAAGCTGGATCCCGTCGCGCCGCGCCGCTTCGCTCGATCCGACGAAGGCACTGCACCAGACGTGAGCTCCCGCTCCGCATGCGGAGCGGCTCTTTTCAGCGGTACGCCGCCATGACCAGGCTGTAGATGGTCTCGGTCCCGCTGACGAGATTGCCGACGCGCAGGTTCTCGTCGTGCGCATGCTGGTTGTTGTCGGCGTTGACGGTCGACACGATCACGAACGGCGCATGCAGCGCTTCGACGAGCACATCGGTCGGCAGCGTGCCGCCGAGCATGCGGATGCGCACCGGCTCGGCGCCGGGGCCCGGAGCCTGCGCCGCGCGGATCGTCGCATAGGCCCATGTTCCGACCGGCGAATCCATCGCCGTCCGCTCGGCTTTCTCGATCGCGCCGGGCGTGAAGCTCGCAAGCTTGTCGTAGGTCGCGCGATCGGCATCGTCCGGCGTGCCGTCGACGAGGTGATAGCCCTGCTGCTCGATGTACCTTCGCATGAGATCGATCAGCGTGCGTCCGTCGCGCTCCGGCGTCGTGCGGAAATCGAGCTCGGCCGTCGCATCGCTCGGCAGGACGTTCGCCGCTTTCGCGCCGATCGAGGCCGCGGCCATGCCGCGAATGTTGAGCGACGGATACTGCAGCGCCTCCTGATAGGTCCTGCCGACGGATTCGGGCTTGGCGATGCCGATGCGCTTCAGCAGCGCCGGCTCGTCGTCGCCCGTCGCCGCGAGCACCGCGCGATCGGCGTCGGTGAGCGCGATCCCGTCGTACCAGCCCTCGATGCGCACGCGGCCGTGGTCGTCCTTCATGCCGGCGAGCAGCGTCGCGAGGCGCATCGCCGGATTCGGCGCGTAGTTGCCGTAATGCCCGCTGTGCAGCGGCGCGCGCGGACCGTAGACGACCAGCGTCGCCGTCGCGATGCCGCGATTGCCGAACACCAGCGTCGGCCGGCCCGATGCGTGCGCCGGGCCATCGAGGATGACGAGCGCATCGGCCCTGAGCAGCGCCGCGTTCGCCGCCGCGACGCCGGCGAGGCTCGGCGAACCCATTTCCTCTTCGGAATCGAGGATGACCTTGAGGTCGACCGCCGGCGATTTGCCGGCCGATTTCACGAGATCGATCGCCGTCAGCATCATCAGGATCGGCGCCTTGTCGTCGGATGCCGAGCGCGCGAACACGCGGAGCTCGGGATCGAGCGGCTTCGCCATCAATGCATCGCGATCGACCGGCTGCCACGCGCCGCCCGCGTCGCGCCGCTTGACGACCGGCTCGAACGGACTTTTCTGCGCCCACTCGGCCGGCACGACCGGCTGGCCGTCGAAATGGATATAGAAAAGCACGGACTTCGCGCTCGGATCGTGCGCCGCGAGGTGTGCGTACACGAGCGGCCGGTGCGCCGGATTGGCGAGCAGCGCGGTTTCGAATCCGCGCTTGTCGAATGCGTTCTTGAGTAACGCGGCGTTGCGCTGGATGTCGGCCGGCACGTCGGCGACGTCCGCAATCGCGAGCAGGTCGAGGAACTCCGGGACATTGCGCTGCACGGCCAGGGCGACGTCGTCGTCCCAGGGCCGGGCCGACAGCGGCGCGGCTTCGAGGGCCAGCAGCGCGAGGGCGAGCAGCATGCGCGGCATCGTGAGACTCCTTGATCGGATGATGCGGACTATACGTCCACGCACCGGCGCCGCGATCTTCGCGTACTGCTGGCCGAAATAGATGCACGATGGCCGCGAAACGCTCGCGGCCATCTGGGAAAATCGGTTCTTCGCCGTGAACGAATTGCGCGGCTCGGCCCGGAAAACGAGCCCGGCGCCACCGGCGACCGCTGATTTCGCGGCCGCGCGCATGGCACATCGATTGCAGCCGACGCCGCTGGAATTGAAATGCACGGTAACTCGAATGACGCACAACCAGACGCTCGCCGCCCTCGATCGCTTCGAGGCCACCCTTGGCCAGCTCTCCCGGAACTTTCCGCAGGAACTGGATTTCTGGCCGGCGTTCGCCACGCATGCGAACGAGCTGGAAGCGACGAGCCCGCTCGATTTCCGCGACTACGTCCGCGATTCGATCGTGCGGATGCTGCGCAAGATCGGCCGGCTCCCCGCCACGAACTGATTATTCCGCGACAGCGTTTTGCTCGTCCTTGAGCGAGCGCGCCGGGAGGCCGCTCTCGCGTCGCTACGTCGGCGCCGGCGCGAGACGCGCGACGCCATCGGGATGAAACCGCTTGACGGCCAGGAATCCGATGGCGATGAACAGCACGAACACGGCACCTTGTGCGATCTTGAACGGCGGCTCCGGATTCGCGGGCGCGCCCGGCGCGAGCGCGTGCAGCGCGGGCACTTTCACGAAGAGCTGCACGACCAGCACGAAGACGTTGAGATAGAGCGAAACCACCGCACCGATGACATAGATCCGCCGCCACGCGCCCGCCAGTGTCCGGAGGTAAAGCGCAACGCAGGTCGGGACGAGGACGGCGAGCGCGATGACGCCGGTGATGTGCGAGGGCAGCAGCTGATCGCGGCTGAAGAAGATGAAGCCGGTGAGGCTCGTCAGGAATGTCGTGAAGAGAAAGAGATGCGTCGTGCGCGGCATCCGGTTCGCATGCAGGAAACCGTAGACGACGATGAAACCCGAAGCGATCGCGATCAGGCTGATCACGACGTGGGACAAGGTCAATGCCTGTGAATCCATGTCGGGCCTCCGGCTGGGTGGCGTGAGCGTATCCGCTCGCGACCGCACGCGCCATCAGCCCTGCGCAGCATGAATGCGCCGCACCGACTCCATCGTATCGGCCTCGTCGGCGCGCTTGTCGTCGCGGTAGCGCTTCACGCGGGCGAGGCGAAGCGCCAGGCCGCCGGGATAGCGCGGGCTCGCCTGCAGATCGCTGAAGGCGATCTCCGCGACGATTTCGGGCCGGACGTAGACCGTGTGTCCGTCGCGGCGGATCTCGCGGGCGAGAAACGCCTCCGTCTGCCAGGCGAGCATCGCGTCGGTGAGTCCCTTGAACGTCTTGCCGAGCATGACGTACTCGCCGGTGGCCGGGTCGAGCGCGCCGAGATGGAGGTTCGAGAGCGTGCCGGTGCGGCGGCCGTGGCCCCACTCGGCCGCGATGACGACGAGATCGAGCGTGTGCGCGCGCTTGATCTTGAGCCAGCCCGCGCCGCGATTGCCCGCCTCGTAGGGCGCCTCCAGCGATTTCGCCATGACGCCTTCGTGGCCGGCGGCGAGCGCGGCGTCGTAGAACGCCTGCGCCTCGTCGGCCGATGTCGTCACGACGCGCGGGATGCGGAGCTCGGCCGGCAACGCGGCGACGAGCGCGGCGTGGCGCTCGCGCGTCGGGCGATCGGCGACGCTGACGCCGTCGTGGCGCAGGCAGTCGAAGAAGAACGCGCGCATCGGAAGCTCCGCGCGCAGCGCTTCGACGTCGAGCTTGCGTCCGAACCGCCGCATCGTGACCTGGAACGGGTAGGGACGGCCGGACGCATCGAGCGCAATCGCTTCGCCGTCGAGGATCAGGTCGGTCGCCGGCAACGCGGCGACGGTCGCCACGATCTCGGGCACGGCCGCGCCGACCTCGTTGAGATTGCGCGTGTAGATCGCGACCGTGTCGCCCGATTTGTGCGCCTGGATGCGCGCGCCGTCCATCTTCCATTCGATCGCGGCCTCGCCGCCGAGCTGGCGCAGCGCATCGGCCGGATCGGACGCGGTCTGCGCCAGCATCGGCGCGATAGGGGAGAGCACCTCGAGCTGGAACGCGGCGAGGCCCGCGTCGCCTTCGAGCAGCGCGGCGCGCGCGACCGCGCCGACGTCCTTCGCGTACATCATCGCGCGGCGCACGGGCGCCGGCGAGAGGCCCGCGGCGGCGGCGATCGCATCGGTCATGACGCCGGCCAGCGCGCCCTGCCGCAGCTCGCCGGCGAGGAGCCGGATCAGGAACTCGCGTTCGGCCGCGGTCGCGAGCGAGAACAACGCGCGCAGCGCTTCGACGCGAAGCGCCGCCGCGCCGGTGCCGCGCATGACGGCGATCTCGCCGAGCCTGCGATCGACATCGGCGACGGTCAGCGAAGGATGGGCGGCGCGGTCGCCGTTGCCGGCTGCCTGCAGCACCGCGTAGCCGATGCCGAGTCGGCCCTGCGGCACGCTGCCGGAAAGGTGTTGCGCGCCGATGGCGATTTCGTCGCCTTCGAGCGCGCGCAGGCGCTCGGCGAGCGCGCGCACTTTCGCAAGGCGCGCCGGGGTCTCCGCCACCCTGTCGGAGGTTTCCACGAGTTCGGCAAGCAGCGTCATCGCATGTGCTCCGTTCGCGGGCGTTCGGCGAACATGGTGCCGCGACGGGCCTGAATCCAGCCGCGAAGCCGGCGTGCTGCGCTACACTCGCCGCCAACGGGCGGGGGCCGATGGAAGACGTCTTCGAAAGGCTGCGGCAGCGCAAGATCGTGCAGTGGGCGCTCGCGTACCTCGCGGCGGCGTTCGCGCTGATCCAGATGCTCGATCTCGTCGGCCAGCGTTTCGGATGGCCCGGCTGGATCCTGCGTGCCGCGATCGTCGCGGCGGCCATCGGTTTCGTCATCACGCTCGTGCTCGCCTGGTACCACGGCGAGCGCGGCGAGCAGCGCGTGACCGGTGTCGAGCTTTTCATCGTCGCGGTCCTGCTCGCGATCGGCGGCGGCTTGCTGTGGAGCGTCGCGCGACCGGGACACGATGCCGCTCCGGCCGCCGTCGCCGACGATCCGGCGAAGGGCGCGCCAACGGCAGCGCCGGCCGCCGATCTCAAGTCGATCGCCGTGCTGCCGCTGGCCAACACCAGCGGCGATCCGTCGAACGAATATTTCTCGGATGGCCTGTCCGAGGAACTGATATCGGTGCTGGCGCGCATTCCCGATCTCAAGATCATCGGGCGCACGTCGTCGTTCCGCTTCAAG
>CALFNI010000670.1 GCA_937902695.1 uncultured Rhodanobacteraceae bacterium | reverse complement strand
CGCCCTGCAGCACGCCGTCCTCGCCGCCGCCGTGCTGGCCGTGCAGGATGTTGAAGACGCGCGCGTAGTGCCCGGCGCGAAGCGCATCGAGCAGCGCCGGGATGCCGTCGACCGCGTGCGCATCGACGCCTCTCGCGCGGAGCGCCGCCAGCACGTTGCGGCCCGAATCGAGCGAGACCTCGCGCTCGGCCGACTGGCCGCCCATGACGACCGCGACGCGTCCGAACTGTCTCGCGTCGGTCACGTTCATGCCGCGCTCCGGAGCTGCTTGCCGGCCGCGATCTCGTTCGCCGCGGCGCCGATGTCGCCCGCGCCGAGCAGCAGCAGCAGATCGCCGTCGCGGAGCAGCGGCGGCAACGCGGCACGCAGGTCGCGCGGATGCTCGACGAGCACCGGATCGACCTTGCCGCGCGCGCGCACGGCACGCGCGAGCGCGCGTCCGTCGGCATTCGCGATCGGCGCTTCGCCGGCGGGATACACCTCGGTCAGCACGAGCACGTCGGCTTCGGCGAGCACGTTCGCGAAATCGTCGAGCAGGTCGCGCGTGCGCGTATAGCGGTGCGGCTGGAACGCGACGACGAGCCGCTTGTCCGGCCAGCCGTTGCGTGCCGCCGCGAACACGGCCGCGAGCTCGCGCGGATGATGGCCGTAGTCGTCGACGAGCATCGCGCTGCCGTTCTCGAGCGCGATGTCGCCGCGGATCTGGAAGCGCCGGCCGACGCCCTGGAACTTTTCGAGCGCGCGCTGCATCGCGTCCGGCTCGACGCCGAGCTGCCAGCCGACCGCGCACGCGGCGAGCGCATTCAGCACGTTGTGCGCGCCGGGAAGGTTCAGCGTCACCGGGAACGACGGACCGCCGTCAGGGAGGTGCAGCGTGAAGCGCGTGCGCGCGCCCTCGGCGCGGATGTCGCTCGCACGCAGGTCGGCCGCCGCCGCGATCCCGTACGTCAGCACGCGCCGATGCGTCTCGCGCGCGAGGTCGGCGACCTCGGGATCGTCGATGCACAGCACCGCGACGCCGTAGAACGGCAGGCGATGCAGGAAATCCGCGAACGCCTTGCGCACGCGGTCGAAATCGCCGTCGTAGTTCTCGAGATGATCGGCGTCGATGTTCGTGACGATCGCGATGACCGGCGACAGCAGCAGGAACGAGCCGTCGGATTCGTCCGCTTCGGCGACGAGGTATTCGCCGGTGCCGAGCCGCGCGTGCGCGCCGGCCGCGATCAGCTGGCCGCCGATGACGAAGGTGGGGTCGAGGCCTGCTTCGGCGAGCACGCTCGCGGTCAGGCTCGTCGTCGTCGTCTTGCCGTGCGTGCCGGCGACTGCGATGCCGCGGCGAAAGCGCATCAGCTCGCCGAGCATCTCCGCGCGCGGCACGACCGGAATGCGGCGCGCGCGCGCCGCGACGATCTCGGGATTGTCGGGCCGGATCGCGCTCGACACGACGAGCACGTCGATCTCTTCGACGTTCTTCGCGTCGTGGCCGCGATCGATGCGCGCGCCGAGTCCGGCGAGCCGGCGCGTGTTCGCGTTCTCGGCCTTGTCCGAGCCCGACACCGAATAGCCGAGGTTGCACAGCACCTCGGCGATGCCGCTCATGCCGACGCCGCCGATGCCGACGAAGT
>CALFNI010000669.1 GCA_937902695.1 uncultured Rhodanobacteraceae bacterium | reverse complement strand
GATGCCGACGTAGCAGACCCAGGTCAGCGCGAGGACGATCGCGACCGCGGGCAGGTTGATCAGCGCGCCGGTCACGACGAGGTGGTTGTCGGTGAACGCGAGCGGCGCATTCGTCAGCGAAGCCGGCAGGTGGATGCCGAAGTGATCGAGCAGGCTCGTGAAATAGCCGGTCCAGCTGACCGCGACGGCCGACGCCGAAACGCCGTATTCGAGCACCATGTTCCAGCCGATGAACCACGCGACGAGCTCGCCGAGCGTCGCGTACGCGTACGAATACGAGCTGCCCGACATCGGGATCAGCGTCGCGAACTCGGCGTAGCAGACCGCCGTGAAGCTGCAGCAGACGGCGGCCATGATGAAGCACAGCACGATCGCGGGCCCCGCGTGCTCGGCCGCGGCCTGGCCGGTGATCACGAAGATGCCGCCGCCGATGACGGCGCCGATGCCGAGCGCGGTCAGGCCCCACGGACCGAGCGTGCGCTTGAGGCAGGGCCCCTCGCTCGCGTCGGCGTCGGAAAAATCGGTCTTCTTGGCGAGCAGTCGGTCGAGCATGGTCGCGTGGCGTCGGCTTCGGGTCTACGAAAAAGCCGGCGGACGTGCCGCCGGCTTTGGGGTCTCAGCGCTTTGCGCCGCGCAGCTTGCTGCGCCGGTAGCCGTAGAGGAAATAGACGAGCAGGCCGGCGACGATCCAGCCGCTCATCCAGAGCCAGTTGTCCTTGAAGGCGACGGCGAACAGCGCGAAGCAGCTGATCGCGCCGAGCACGCAGACGACCGGCGCGGCCGGCACGCGGAACCCGCGCGGCAGATCCGGGCGCGTCCGGCGCAGCACGAGCACACCGATGCAGACCGTCGTGAACGCGAGCAGCGTGCCCATCGAGACGAGATCGCCGAGCACGTTGATCGGCAGGAGGCCCGCGAGGATCGCGGCGATGATGCCGACGATGACCTGGCCGACATACGGCGTCTGGTATTTGGGATGCACCTTGCCGAACATCGGGGGCACCAGGCCGTCCTTCGCCATCGTGTAGAAGATGCGCGGCTGGCCCATCAGCATGACGAGAATCACCGACGAGAGTCCCGCGATCGCGCCGATCTCGATCACGATGCGCAGCCAGCGCAGGCTCGGGTAGCCTTCGATCGCGGTCGACACCGGGTGCGCCGTGCCGAGCAGCGTGTACGGCGTGATGCCGGTCAGCACGGCCGAGACGATGATGTAGAGGATCGTGCAGACGACCAGCGAGCCGAGGATGCCGATCGGCATGTCGCGCTGCGGATTCTTCGCTTCCTGTGCCGCGGTCGAGACCGCGTCGAAGCCGATGTACGAGAAGAACACGATCGACGCGGCCCGGAACACGCCCGGCCAGCCGAAGTGCCCGGCCGCGTCCATCGGCGGCACGAACGGATGCCAGTTCGCCGTGTTGACGAATTGCAGCGAGAACGCGACGAAGAGGAGGATCACGACGAGCTTGATCGCGACGATCACCGCGTTCAGCGAGGCCGACTGCGTGACGCCGACATAGCATACGTAGCTGATTGCCCCGACGATGAGCACGGCCGGCAGGTTGATCAGCGCGCCGGTCGTCGAAATGTGTCCGTCGGTGACCGTCAGCGGCGCCGACGCGAGCGCAGCCGGCAGCGCCAGCGACATGCCGGCATATTCGCCGATCGACTGCAGCAGGCTGTTGAAGTAGCCCGACCAGCCGACCGCGACGGTCGATGCGGCGAAGAGGTATTCGAGGATCAGCATCCAGCCGATGAACCACGCGACGATCTCGCCGAGCGTCGCGTACGAATACGAATACGCGCTGCCGGAGACGGGCAGCATCGAGGCGAACTCGGCATAGCAAAGGCCCGCGAACGCGCAGGCGATGCCGGCGAACACGAAGCTCAGCACGACGGCGGGGCCCGCGTGCATCGCGGCCGCCTGGCCGGTCAGCACGAAGATGCCGGCGCCGATGATCGCGCCGATGCCGAGCATGACGAGGTGCCTCGCGGTCAGCGCGCGCTTGAGCGGGATCTCGCCGGTGATCGGCCCCTGATCATGCTCGCCGGCGTCGACGTGCGGCGTCGGATGCACCGGCTGGACGGCAAAGATGTCTTTCAGCATCGAGTTCCCCTCTCCAAGTGTCCGCGCCGGTCCGTCCGGGACGTGTCGGTTTTTTCCTCCGGAACGGCAAGACCGTTCCGTGCAACGACCCGTCCGCGGGCCGCCTTCTCCCCGACCCGGTCGAAGAGCCACATCGTGTTGCGCCGCAGCGATCGCGCGGCGCGAGGCGGGCCAACTTACCCCACGGTCCCGGCGGCACACAAGCGCCGTTGCGCCCGCAATTGCGGCGCGGCGACCGCGCCGACTATGCTCGCCGCGCCATGGACGACGCTTTCAGGCCGCTAGAGGACGCGCTTGTCGCGTACCGCAATGCCGATCCCGATGCCGCCTCGATCGCGGAGGAGTTCGCGCGGTTCCTCGGCTCGGCGGCAACCGTGTTCGAGCGCGCGCATCGCGTCGGGCATTTCACGGGTTCGGCCTGGCTCGTCAGCCGCGACGCCGAGCGCGTGCTGCTGACCCACCATCGCAAGCTGAACGCCTGGCTGCAGCTCGGCGGACATGCCGATGGCGACGCGGATCTTTCGCGCGTCGCGTTGCGCGAAGCCGAGGAGGAATCGGGGCTGACCGATCTGATCGTCGAGCCCGCGATCTTCGACATCGACCGGCACCGGATTCCGGCGCGCCCGCACGAGCCGGAGCATTGGCACTACGACGTGCGCTACGTCGTGCGCGCGACGCGCGGCGAGGATTTCGTCGTCGGCGACGAATCGCACGATCTTGCATGGCGGCGCGTGGACGAGCTCGTCGACAGCGAGACCGTCGATGCGTCGGTGCGGCGCATGGCCGCGAAATGGCTCGCTCGAACATGACGCGGTCGACTCGGGCACGTTCGATCATCGGATGCCCTTCGCGCATGTGCAGTCCGCCCGGGACCGGGCGGACTCCCGGCCAGGGCGCCAAGCGTGACGCGGCGCACACGACCTGCGGCGGCGCTTTCACAAAGTGAGCGAAATCGCCCGGTGTACCATCGGGCCCAGGGAAGGTGCCGGTCAATTCCGGCCGGCGCCGTGTGCAAGGGGAGGGCGTACACCATGTGCAAGACACGCTTGGCGCTCGCAGCGCTGGGTCTCATCGCGGGCGCAGCGCAAGCGCACGACGGCGGGTTCGTGGACACGTTCGGCGTCGACGGGCGCGAGCAGCTCGGCTTCGCGCCGTCGCTCGGCATCTCGGTCGGCTTCGTCGATTTCGTCGATCTCGCCGTGCAGGCCGACGGCAAGATCGTCGTCTCGGCGACCGCCGCGAACGCGGGCTCGGACGACATCGGCGTGATGCGCCTCAATTCGAACGGCACGCTCGATACCAACTTCGGCACGCAGGGCCAGACGATCGTCGCGTTCGACGGCGGCGGCAGCAACGTCGATGTCGCCTCGAGCGTTCTGCTGCAGCCGAACGGGCGCATCGTCGTCTGCGGCCAGGCCTCCGGCGACGGCAGCGCCAACGGCAACGACTTCGGCATCGTGCGCCTGACCGCGGCGGGCGCACCGGACACGCAGTTCAGCGGCGACGGCAAGGCGACGGTCGGCTTCGACATCGGCCCGACCGGCTCGCGCAACGACTTCGCGGTGCGCTGCAGCCTGCAGGCGGACGGCAAGATCCTCGCAGCGGGGCAGGCGCAGACCGACGCGAGCACCGCACGCATGGCCGTCGCGCGCCTCAACACCGACGGTTCGCGCGACACCGGGTTCAACGGCGCGGGCACCGCGACCGTCGACTTCGGGCCGTCCTATCCGACCAGCATCGCATTCAGCGTCAAGTCGATGTCGAACGGCGACACGCTGCTGATCGGCGGCGCGGCCGGCACGCTGCCGCAGGTCGCGTGGGCGTTCGCGCGCGTCGATGCGAGCGGCCAGCTCGATTCGACGTTCGGCAACGCAGGCATCGCGCTGATCGACTCGGGCTTCCCGAGCTATCAGCCGTACGAGGCGCTCGATGCGGTCGTGCTGCCGGACAACTCGTTCGTCGCGGTCGGCATCATGGGGCTCCTGCCCGACCTCGCGAACCTCGACTTCGGCATCTTCAAGTTCACCGCGAACGGCGCGCTCGACACGAGCTTCGGCAACGGCGGCGGCCAGATCGTGCCGTTCGATCTCGGCGCCTCCATGCAGGATCTCGCAGTCAAGGTGCTGCAGGATGCCAAGGGCCGCTATCTCGTCGTCGGATTCAGCAGCAACGCTATTTCGTTCACGACGACGATGGCGCGTCTCAGGGCGGACGGCAGCTTCGATCCGAGCTTCGGAGTCGGCGGCAAGCTCAGCGTCGCGAGTGCGCCGCCGCCGAGCGCGGATCAGGGCGATACCGGTACCAGCATCGCCTTCACGCCCGAGGGCAATATTCTCGTCGGCAGCATCGCCACGAACAGCGCTTCGCCGAGCGGGTCCTATGTCGGCCTCGCCAAGCTCGTCGGCGACACGCTCTTCGAGGACGGTTTCGAGAGCGACTGAGTGTTTTTGACGTCGTGCCGCGCGATGCGGCGCGACGTCAGGCGCGGCCGGAAAACTCGCCGGTCGCCGTGTTCACGAGCACTTTCTCGCCGCTCGTGATGTATTCCGGCACCTGGATCTCGATGCCCGTCGCGAGCGTCGCCGGCTTCGGGCGCTTCGTCGCGGTCGCGCCCTTGAGCTCGGGCGCCGTGTCGACGACTTCGAGCACGACCGTCGGCGGCAGCTGCAGCGCGACCGGGGCATCGTCGATCAGCTGCACGTAGCAGCCTTCGATGCCGTCGGCGATGTAGCCGGATGCATCGCCGACGGTTGCGGCATCGAGGATGTATTGCGCGAAGTCCTCGCTGTCCATGAAGACGTAGGCATCACCGTCCTTGTACGAATAGGTGACCGCGCGGCGCGTGAGCTCGGTTTCCCTGAGCTCGTCCTCGGCCCGCAGCGAGACGTCGAGCTTCTGTCCGCCCGGCACGCTGTACATGATGAAGCGGAACGTGACGTTGCCGCCGCGGCCCTGCGGCGAGCTGCGCTCGATGTCGCGGATCTGCCAGACCCTGCCGTCGTGCTCGACGACGTTGCCGCGCTTGACTTCGTAGGCTTTCATGCGGTGATTCTTGGGAACGAAGGACCGCCATTGTAGCGTCCGGCAGCGGACGACTCACGCCGTGTGCCGCCATCGCGACGCGCGCCGGCGTCGCGAAAATCCGCGAAGGCGCGCCGCGCGTAACGACGCGCGACTCGTTACTTGGGCGCTAGGCGGATCGCGCCGTCGATGCGGATTGTCTCGCCGTTGAGATAGCGGTTCTGCAGGATGAATGCGACCGTGTCGGCGTATTCCTCGGGTTTGCCGAGCCGCGACGGATAGGGCACCTGCGCGCACAGCGACTGGTACACCTGCTCCGGCATGCCGTCGACCATCGGCGTATGGAACACGCCGGGCGCGATCGTCATGACGCGCACGCCAATCCGCGCGAACTCGCGCGCCATCGGCAGCGTCATGCCGACGACGCCGCCCTTCGATGCGGAATAGGCGGCCTGGCCGATCTGGCCTTCGTAGGCGGCGACCGACGCGGTGTTGACGATGACGCCGCGCTCGCCGTCTTCGCCCGGTGCATTGTTCTGCATCAGGTTCGCCGCGGCCTTCGAGACGTTGAACGAGCCGATGAGGTTGACCGTCACGGTCGTCGCGAACGTCTTCAGCGGCATCGGGCCTTCCTTGCCGAGCACGCGGCCCGAGCCGAGGATGCCGGCGCAGTTGACGAGCACGTTGAGCCCGCCGAGCTTCGCATGCGCGTCATTGAGCGCCGCGACGACGCCTTCCTCGTTGGTGACGTCGGCGCGGAAATAGCTCGCGCCGATCTCCGCGGCGGACGCGTTGCCTTTCTCGTCGTTGACGTCGAGCAGCGCGACCTTGCCGCCGCGCGCGGCGAGATGCTTCGCGACCGCAAAGCCGAGCCCCGAAGCGCCGCCGGTGATGACGGCCTTGACCTGATCGAGCTGCATGGAATGACCCTTCGAATGCGAGGGCGCGGATTCTAGCAGCCTTGGATTTCCCTTCTCCCGCTCGCGGGAGAAGGTGCCGGAGGCGGATGAGGGCACGCGTG
>CALFNI010000668.1 GCA_937902695.1 uncultured Rhodanobacteraceae bacterium | reverse complement strand
GCGACGTGCGGCGAGACCGCCGGCGTCGCGCGGGCTTAGCCGCGCTTCCCGCAAAAAACAAAAACCCCCGCGCGTCGCGGCACACCAGGATGCGGGCGCCACACGAATCGTCACGAGCATGAAGCGCGGTTGCCGCATGCGACAATCGACACGTAGCGACTTTCGCGAGCGCCCGCGATGGACAGCCGAGCCGACACGCGCATCACCGACCTGTTCGGCATCGAGCTTCCTGTCATCCAGGCGCCGATGGCCGGCGCGAACGGGCCCGAGATGGCCATTGCGGTCAGCGAAGCCGGCGGCCTCGGCTCGCTGCCCGGCGCGCTCTACACGCCGCAGCAGCTCGCCGATGCGCTGGAAACGGTGCGGGCCGGCACGCGGCGGCCGATCAACCTCAACTTCTTCGCGTACGCCGCGGTGCCGGACGATGCGGGGAAGCAGAAGGCGTGGTGGGAGCGGCTGTCGCCCTACTACGCCGAGGCAGGCCTCGTGCCGGGCCCGGACGCCGCCACGATCCGCCGCGCTTCGTTCGACGAGGCGGCCTGCGCGATCGTCGAGTCGTTCCGTCCCGAGGTCGTGAGCTTTCATTTCGGATTGCCGGCGGAATCGCTCGTCGCGCGCGTCAGGCGCGCGGGCGCCAGGATCATCGCGTCGGCGACGACGGTCGCCGAAGCGCGCTGGCTCGACGCGCGCGGCGTCGATGCCGTGATCGCGATGGGGCTCGAAGCCGGCGGCCATCGCGGCAATTTCCTCGACGACGACATGAACGCGCAGATCGGCACGTTCGCGCTCGTGCCGCTCGTCGCCGATGCCGTCCGCGTTCCCGTCATTGCCGCCGGCGGCATCGTCGACCGGCGCGGCGTGGTGGCCGCGCTCGCGCTCGGCGCATCGGCCGTGCAGGTCGGCACGGCGTATCTGTTCACGCCCGAAGCGAGGA
Organism: uncultured Rhodanobacteraceae bacterium; assembly: GCA_937902695.1. Taxonomy (GTDB): domain Bacteria; phylum Pseudomonadota; class Gammaproteobacteria; order Xanthomonadales; family Rhodanobacteraceae; genus Dokdonella_A. The sequence continues at coordinate 2,540 of CALFNI010000668.1, read as the reverse complement.
TCCATGCGGTCTATCGCGCCGCGTTGGGCGCACGCGATCGCACGACCGCGATCACCAACGTTTTCTCGGGTCGGCCGGCGCGCGGCATCGTCAACCGGCTGATGCGCGATCTCGGCGCGATGTCCGATCTGGCGCCGCCGTTTCCGGCCGCAGCCGATGCGGTCGCGCCGCTCCGGCGCGCCGCCGAAGCCGCCGGACGCGACGATTTCTCGCCGCTCTGGGCCGGCGAATCGTTCCCGCGCGCGCAGCCGATGTCGGCCGCGGCATTGACGCGGCTGCTGGGTGGCGCGTAGCGGATGGAGGCCAGGGTCGGAATTGAACCGGCGTACACGGCTTTGCAGGCCGCTGCATAACCACTCTGCCACCTGGCCGGTGACGTCCCGAAAACAAAAAACCTCGGCGGGCCGAGGTTTTTGGATCGGCTTGGGGTTGTACCTCCGTCTTCGGCGGAGCCGAGCCGATCGAAGGCGTGCTTCGAAGGGCACCGGGTCGATCGAAGGCGACGACAACCCCAGCCGGACGTTGGGGCAACGCTCGTAGGAGACGATGAACCAAACGTGGAGCGGGAAACGAGACTCGAACTCGCGACCCCGACCTTGGCAAGGTCGTGCTCTACCAACTGAGCTATTCCCGCGTGGGACCGCGCATATTACGGACTGCGCGGCGGGTGTCAACTGACGGAACCGCGATTCGCGGTGCCGTCATCCCGGCGAAAGCCGGGACCCATTTCATCTTCGCTCGAGACCGAAACCGGAGCTCGGCCTTCGCCGGGATGGCGAAGTCATCGCTGCTCGCGAAGAACCGGCCATGCCGCGCGCACGTAGACGATCGCCGACCAGATCGTCAGCACGGCCGCCGCGACGAGCAGCGTCTCGCCGGCGTGGAACAGGCGCAGCCCTTCCAGATCGTGCTGATACAGCAGCACGGCGATCGCGACGACCTGCAGCGTCGTCTTGACCTTGCCGAGCGCGGCGACGCGCACGTGCCCGCGCTGCCCGATCTCGGCCATCCACTCGCGCAGCGCCGAGATCGAGATCTCGCGGCCGACGATGATCGCGCTGGTGACCGCCATCAGCGGCGTCGGGTTCTCCTGCACGAGCAGGAACAGCGTCACGCCGACCATGAGCTTGTCGGCGACGGGATCGAGGAACTCGCCGAACGCCGAGCCCATGTTCCAGCGCCGCGCGATGAAGCCGTCGAGCCAGTCCGTGATCGCGGCCGCGACGAAGATGATCGCCGCGGCGACGTTCGCGCCCCTGAACGGCGCATAGAACACGATGACCATGACCGGCAGCAGCAGGATGCGGAACAGCGTCAGTGCGGTCGGTATCGTGATGCGCATCGGTCATCCGTGAAAGGTGGCGTAGATCCGCTCGGCGAGATCCCTGCTGATTCCGCGCACGCGCATGAGTTCCTCGACTCCCGCCTTCTGCAACCCGCCAAGCCCGCCGAAGTGCTTCAGGAGCGCCGAGCGGCGGTGTGCGCCGACGCCCGGGATCTCCTCGAGGCTCGATACCTCGCGCGCCTTTTCGCGCCGGCCGCGATGGCCGGTGATCGCGAAGCGGTGCGCCTCGTCGCGCACGGCCTGGATCAGGTGCGAGGCCGGCGACTCCGGTCCGGGCCATAGCGTGCGGCCCGTCGCGCCGAGGATCAAGGTTTCGTCGCCCGAACGCCGCGCCTCGCCCTTGGCGACGCCGACGACCGGGACGCCCGTGATGCCGAGCTCGACGAGCACGTCGAGCGCCTGCTGCACCTGGCCCTTGCCGCCGTCGATCAGCAGGATGTCCGGCATCCTGCCCTCGCCGGCCTGGATGCGCCGGTAGCGCCGCTCGAGTGCCTGGCGCATGGCGCCGTAATCGTCGCCCGGCGTGACTCCGCTGATGTTGAACCGGCGGTACTGCGACTTCTCCGGCCCTTCCGGCCCGAACACCACGCACGATGCGACCGTCGCCTCGCCCATCGTGTGGCTGATATCGAAGCATTCGATGCGCTGCGGCGTGTCTTCGAGCTCGAGGATGTCGCGCAACGCCTCGAAGCGGGCGAGCAGCGTCTGCCGGCTCGCCAGCCGCTGCGCGAGCGAGGCTTCCGCGTTGCGGCGCGCGAGATCGAGAAAGCGCGCGCGATCGGTGCGCACGCTCGCCTTGATCTCGACGACGTGGCCGCTGCGGCCGGTCAGCGCCTCGGCGAGCGGCGCGCAGTCCTCGGGCGCGTGGCTCACGATCAGCTCGGCCGGCACCGGTCGCTCGAGGTAGTACTGCGCGATGAACGTGCCGAGGATCATCGCCTCGCTCGTGTCGGTCGGCAGGCGCGGGAAGAAATCGCGCGAGCCGAGGCTGATGCCGTTGCGGAAGAACAGCACGGTGACGCACGCGATGCCGTTGCCGATCGCGCATGCGATCACGTCCATGTCGGCGTTCGCGCCCTGCACGTAGTGATGCGCCTGCACGCGCTTGACCGAGGCGATCTGATCGCGGATCTGCGCAGCGCGCTCGAAGGCGAGATCGCGGCTCGCGCGTTCCATCGTCGCGACGAGCTCCTCC
>CALFNI010000667.1 GCA_937902695.1 uncultured Rhodanobacteraceae bacterium | reverse complement strand
ACGCTGAGGCCCGAAGCGCTTCCCAACCTCGGCGACCAGCGCCCCGCCAGCCGCGCGACCAGCATGAGCGTCGACAGCCGCTTCAACGCGTGGCGCAGCAGGCATCCGGACTGGCGCGTGATCGAAGGCGCGCAGGAAAAGTCCAATGCCGCGATGATCGAAGTGCCCGCGGTCGAGATCGGCGGCGCGTCGGTCGGCCCGGTCTGGTTCACGTGGCGGCCCGACAAGAACTTCCACGACTACATGTCGGGCATGATGGACGGCCGTGTCGAAGGCGCGATCGGCGGCAACGCGCTCGCGCATTTCGTGATGACGGTCGACTACCCCGGCGCAGCGGCATATTTCCGCTGCGCGCGCGACTGCAAGCGCTAGACCGCCACCGGCGCCTTGATCGCCGCGTGCGGCGCGTAGCCGGCGATCCCGACATCCTCGAAGCGGAAGTCGAACAGCGAGCGCACGTCGGGATTCAGCACGAGCTTCGGCAACGGCCGCGGCTCGCGCGCGAGCTGCTCGCGCGCCTGCTCGAAATGGTTCGAGTAGAGGTGCGCGTCGCCGAGCGTGTGCACGAAGTCGCCCGGCTCGAGGCCGCACACCTGCGCGACCATGTGGGTCAGTAGCGCGTAGCTTGCGATGTTGAACGGCACGCCGAGGAAGATGTCGCCCGAGCGCTGGTAGAGCTGGCAGGACAGGCGCCCGCCGGCGACGTAGAACTGGAACAGCGCATGGCACGGCATCAGCGCCATGCGCGGCAGGTCGGCGACATTCCACGCGCTGACGATGAGCCGGCGCGAATCGGGATTGCGCCGGATCTCGTCGACGACCCAGGCGATCTGATCCACCGTGCGCCCGTCGGGACACGTCCAGGAGCGCCACTGCTTGCCGTAGACCGGGCCGAGATCGCCGTCGGCATCGGCCCATTCGTCCCAGATGGTGACTCCGTTGTCGGTGAGGTAGCGCGTGTTCGTCTCGCCGCGCAGGAACCAGATCAGCTCGTGGATGATCGAGCGCAGGTGCAGCTTTTTCGTCGTGACGAGCGGGAAACCCTCGGCGAGATCGAAGCGCATCTGCCAGCCGAACACGCTTTTCGTGCCGGTGCCGGTGCGATCGGCCTTGTCGATGCCGTGATCAAGGACATGTCGCAGCAGCTGGAGGTACTGGCGCATCAGGTCGCCTTCCGCCCGGCGACGTCGCCTGCCGGCGCGATCGCCGGCGGCAACGTGGGAGCGCTTCGCGAGAGCCACAGCAGGAACAGCCCGACGGCGATCAGCGGCAACGAGAGGATCTGGCCCATCGTCAGCCAGTCGAACGCGACGAAACCGAGCTGGATGTCGGGCTCGCGCACGAACTCGACGCAGAAGCGGAAGATGCCGTAAAGCAGCGCGAAAAGGCCGGATACCGCGTAGCGCGGCCGCGGCTTTCGCGAGTAGAACCAGAGCACCGCGAACAGCACGACGCCTTCGAGGCAGAACTCGTAGAGCTGCGAGGGGTGCCGCGAGGCGCGGTCGAGCTCGCCGGCGAGGTACATCTGGTAAAGCTCTTCCTTCGATTTGCCGAGCGCTTCGAGCGCGCGCGGAAAGATCATGCCCCACGGCAGATCCGTGTGCCGGCCCCAGAGCTCGCCGCCGATGAAGTTGCCCAGGCGCCCGAGCCCGAGACCGATCGGCACGAGCGGCGCGACGAAATCGACGACGTCGAAGAAATTGAGCCTGTTGCGCCGCGTCCACCACAGCGTCGCGAGCAGCACGCCGAGCAGGCCGCCGTGGAACGACATGCCGCCTTCCCAGACGCGGAACAGGCTCAGCGGATGCTGGATCAGCTCGGCCGTGTCGTAGAAAACCATGTAGCCGATGCGTCCGCCGACGATCACGCCGAGCGCGGCGTAGAACGTGAGATCGGAAAACTGATCCGCGCTGACCGGGAGCCGTCCCGCCGCGCGCCGGCGATTGCCGAACCACCACGCGATGGCGATGCCGACGACATACATGATGCCGTACCAGTGCACCTGCACCGGGCCGAGCGAAATGGCAATCGGGTTGAGATCGACGAAGTAGTGCGTCACGAGGGCGTTGCGGGCGACGAAAGCGCGATTGTGCCCTGACCGCCCGCGCCGGCGCACCTCCGCCGTCGGGTTGCGGGCCTGCCGGGACCGGCAGATACTCGTGCGCGGGATCTCCCGAAGGATCGCTTCGATGTGTTGCGCGCGCAACGGATCGGCGGCTTCGCGGGGCTGGCCGGCCCTCGCGTTCGCGGCGTCCTGCGCCTTGACGCCCGCCGTCGCGGTCGGCGCGGTCGTGGCGCTCTCCGGCCAGGTCACCTCGCACCTGACCGGCGAGCCGCTGGCGGACGTGCGCGTCAGCATCGAGGTGCCCCCGCTCGGTTTCGGCAATCCGATCGAGATCGGCTACGCCTTCACCGACGCCGACGGCGCGTACAGCTGGACCGGCGACTGCGAATCGATCTACGGGCATTGCGACGTCCTCGTCGCCGATCCGCCCTATCTGACCGGCGGGGGCTGGTTCGACCAGGACGCCGGCGTAGCGGTGGTCGATGTCGCGCTCATCACGCCGGCTACCGTCTCCGGCACGCTGCGTTTTCCGGACGGATCCGCGTCCGAGATGTCCGTAGAAGCGGACCGGTTCGTTCCGGAGAGCGGATTCTGGGAATCGATCGGGTGGAACGGCGTCGGCACCGACGGCAGCTTCGTCATCGGTGCGCTGCCGCCGGATACGTACCGGATCTGCACGATCCCCGATCAGCACGGCGCCGTGCGCCAGTGCTTCGATCACGTCAATGCGCCGCCGCTGGCGGTGGGTCCTGATGCGACGCTCGTCGACGTGGCCGAAGGCGCGGCGATCCAGGGCATCGATTTCGATCTCGTCGAAGGCGGCACGCTCAGCGGCACCGTCCATGACGGCTATCTCGACGTCCCGCTGGCGAACTCCGGCGGGCAAGTCGTTGCCTACGACGCGAACGGCGCGGTGCTCACCGTGGCCAGCATCGAGCCCAGCGGCGCGTTTCACGTCCGCGGCCTGCCGGACGGCACGTTCTACCTCGGCATCAACGTCGGCGACATTTTTTCGGACGGCGTGCAGTTCTACCCCGGCGTCGTCTGCACGTTCGACAGCTGTCCGCCGCCGACGAGCGGCACGCCGCTGACGATTTCGGGCGCCGACGAGGTGGCGGGCCTCGACTTCACCGTGCATCCGGCCGTCGTGGTCGGCGGGCACGTCGTCGACGCGGCGACCGGCGAGGGCATCGGCGGTGTCGACGTCGGCACCTACTTCTCCGACGGCTACACGCTCGGCACCTCGGCCGCGGACACCGGCGCGTATCGTTTCTACTGGTATGCCGACACCGCGTTCGAGGTCGGCGCATTCAACGCGCCGCCGCGCATCAACGCCGTCTATCCGGGCGCGAGTTGCCTTGGCGGCTACTGCGTCGGCGATGTAGCGACGCTGTTCGAATCGACCGGCACCGTGCTGGCCGACATCGATATCCCGATGCAGCTCGGTGCCGTCGTGTCGGGGCATCTATTGCGTTCCGACAACGGCATGCCGGGCAACGACGGAGCCATCCTGCTCTACGACAGCGCCTACAACCAGATCTGGACCGGCTTCGCCTTCGATGGCGCGTATTCGACCGATGCCTGGCTGCCCGGCACGTATTACGTCGAAGCGCTGGGCGAGTCCCAACTTTCAGGCTGCGCGTTCTATCTCGACCGCCCGTGCCCCGACGACGGCGGCAGCCCGGCCGACGTCGATCCGACACCCGTCACGGTCGCCGCCGGCGAGACGCGCACCGGCGTCGATTTCCACCTGCCGCCGGCGGACGCGATTTTCACGTCCGGCTTCGAGCTCTAGCGTGTCGGGCATACGTCGTGCCGGGCCGACACGCGGCTCCAGACCTTCGCGAACGGCATCGACGCTCGAGCGCCGCTACGCCGGCAGCACGCGGCAGATGAAGCCCTTGAGGTAATCCGTCTCCGGAATGGCCGGATGCACCGGATGATCCGGCCCCTGCTGCAGCTGCACCAGCATCTGCACGCTGCGATCGAGATGCCGCGCACCCTGCTGTACCGCATCGAGCAATGCCGCGCGCGGCATGTGATACGAGCACGAGCACGTCACCAGCACGCCGTCCTTGGCGAGCACCTGCATGCCGAGCTCGCTGAGGCGCCGGTACGCGAGGCGCCCTTCCGCGAAATCCTTCTTGCGCTTGACGAATGCCGGCGGATCGAGGATCACGACGTCGAAGCGCTCGCGTGCCTCCCGCAGCGCCTTCAGGTGATCGAATGCATCGGCGCGGACGGCGCGCACGCGCGCGGCGAGGTCGTTGCGCTCGGCGTTGCGGCCGATCGCGTCGACAGCCGCCTGCGATGCGTCGACGCAGACGACGTCGCTCGCACCGAACGCGGCAGCGCGCAGGCCCCATGCGCCGAGGTAACTGAACATGTCGAGCACGCGCCGGCCCGCGACGAGGCGCGAGAGTCGGTCACGGTTCTCGCGCTGGTCGTAGAACCAGCCGGTCTTCTGCCCGCCGACCGGATCGACCTCGAACGTGAGGCCGCCCTCGCGCACGATCGGCGGCGGGCCGTATTCGCCATAGCCGAGATCGGCGTAGCTCGGCAGGTTTTCGAGCGCGCGGATCGAGGCATCGTTCTTCCACCAGAGCTGGCGCGGCTTCAGCACCTTGACGATCGCTTCGGCGACGGCGTCCTTCAGCCGTTCCATGCCCGCCGTCGTCGTCTGGCCGACGATGACGTCGCCGAAGCGATCGAGCGTGAGGCCCGGCAGGCCATCCGATTCGCCGAACACGAGCCGGTAATACGGCTCGGCATAGAGCCGCTCGCGCAGCGCGAGCGCGACGTTGAGGCGGTGCACGATCAGCGATGATCTGTCGAGCCCGTTCGCTACGCCGCGCACGACGAGCCGCGCCGCGATCAGCGATGCCGGATTCACGTAGCCGATGCCGATCGGCTTGCACGCGTGATCGAGGATCGCCGCGATCTCGCCGGGCTCGAACTCCGTCAGCGGCGAGCGCGCGACGTCGACCTCGTTGGAGAACACCCAGAGGTGACCCTCGCGCAGGCGCTTGTCCTCGCCGCGCTTGAGGAACAGCGCCGGATATTCGATGGGCTCGCTCAACGTGAGGTCCGGTTCGACGCGGACGCGCACGGTAGCGGCTTGGCGCGCTCGCGACAAGCGCAGCGCGCGTAGACTCCACGCATGCCGAACCGACTCCTGCGCGAGACGAGCCCTTACCTGCGCCAGCACGCCGACAATCCGGTCGACTGGTGGCCCTGGTGCGACGAAGCGCTCGCGCTTGCGCGCCGCGAGAAGAAGCCGATCCTGCTCTCGATCGGCTACGCCGCGTGCCACTGGTGCCACGTCATGGCCCACGAGAGCTTCGAGGATGCGTCGACCGCGCGCGTCATGAACGAGCTCTACGTCAACATCAAGGTCGATCGCGAGGAGCGGCCCGACGTCGACAAGGTCTACCAGCTCGCCCACCAGGCGCTCGCGCGGCGCGGCGGCGGCTGGCCGCTGACCGTATTCCTCGCGCCCGACGATCTCGTGCCGTTCTTCGCCGGAACGTATTTTCCGAAGACGCCGCGCTACGGCTCGCCGGCGTTCGTGCAGGTGCTGCAGGGCGTGCGCGCGTGGTTCGATTCGAAACCCGAGGAGGTGCGCGCGCAGAACGATGCGCTCGCGGGCTTCCTGTCCGATTACGGCCGCGGCGACGCGTACGCCGCGCCGCTCGACGATGCGCCGATCCGCGTTTCGCTCGAACGCATCGCGGCGACGTTC
>CALFNI010000666.1 GCA_937902695.1 uncultured Rhodanobacteraceae bacterium | reverse complement strand
CCGCAAGAAATGACGCGTCGAGCACGCTGAAGCAGAGCACGCCGCGCGGCGCCAAAGCCGCGATGAGCCGCGCGAGCCAGGCGTGGAACAGCGGCTCGGGCAGATGCGAGAACAGCGAAGCGACCCAGATGAAATCGAAACGGTGGCCGGGCTCGAAGCGCGCCGGGTCGGCGTGGGATGCGAGCGCCTGCACGCCGAACGCGCCGTGCACGAAATCGACGGCGTCGCGCTGCAGGTCGGACGCCCAAATCCGGCGCGGTTCGATCGCCAGCGAAAGAAATCGCAGCAGCCGTCCGTAGCCGCACGCGAAATCGAGCACGTCGATGTCGTTCGCATCGGCGCCGAACGCGGCGCGCATCAGCTGCCGCGCCGCGGCGTGCTGCTGCAGCGCGATGTTGAAGTACTGCGAGAATGCCGCGCCCGCGTCGCGGTGCTCGCGCAGCGAGTGCAGCAGCATCTGATCGCCCGGATGGATCGTCGTGTTGAATCGCGCGAGCGCGCGATCGACGTCGATGTCGCCGGCCAAGCCGAGCACGAGCCGGCGATACGCCGCGTCGGCGCACATTCGTTCGACGGCGGCCGAGAGCGCCGCTTCGGTGTCGGTCATCCGGTGGATTCCTGCGCGCGGCCGGGGCGTTCGCCTGGATGCGGCCCCGCCACCATTATCCCGCGTTTCGCCCCGCGAAAAAATCCAAGACGCGACGCGGCTTTCGCGGCAGAATCCTCGCCCTCGGAAGCCGGCGCCCTGCGAATCCGGCGCCCTCGAAATCCGGCGTGGAGACTTTTCATGCACGACATGACGCAAGGCTCGATCGGCAGGCATCTGGTGCGCATGGCGGCGCCGATCGCGGTCGGCATGCTGTTCCAGACGCTCTACGTGCTCGTCGATCTTTACTTCGTCGCGCAGCTCGGCGACGCGGCCATCGCCGGCGTCGCCACCGCCGGCAACCTGCAGTTCATCATCATGGCCGCGACGCAGGTGCTCGGCGTCGGCACGATGGCGCTGATCGCGCAGGCGGCGGGCCGCAAGGACCAGCCCGACGCGAACCTCATCTTCAACCAGAGCCTCGTGCTCGCGATGATCGCGATGATCGTCACGCTGATCGGCGGTTACCTCGTGATCGGCCCGTACATGGCGAGCGTCGGCACCGACGAGCGCACGGCCGCGGCCGGCGCCGAATACCTGCGCTGGTTCCTGCCGGGGCTCGCGCTGCAGTTCTCGCTGATCGCGATGGGCGCGGCGCTGCGCGGCACCGGCATCAACAAGCCCTCGCTGATCGTGCAGATGCTGACGGTGCTGTTGAACGCGCTGCTCGCGCCGATCCTGATCGCGGGCTGGATCACGCACAAGCCGCTCGGCATCGCCGGCGCTGGCCTCGCGACGTCGATCTCGGTCGCGGTCGGCGTCGCGCTGATGTGGCTCTACTTCCACAAGCTCGAAAAGTTCGTCGCGATCGACCGCAGCCTGCTCGGCGTGCGCACCGATGTCTGGAAGCGCATTCTCAAGATCGGCCTGCCGCCCGGCGGCGAGTTCGCGCTGATGTTCTGCTATCTGGCGATCATCTACTGGGTGATCCGTCATTTCGGCGCCGAGGCGCAGGCCGGCTTCGGCGTCGGCTCGCGCGTCATGCAGGCGATCTTCCTGCCGGCGATGGCGGTCGCATTCGCGACGGCGCCGATCGCCGGCCAGAACGTCGGCGGCGGCAGGTATGATCGCGTGCGCGAGGCGTTTCGCGCTTCGGTGATCCTCGGCAGCTCGATCATGATCGTGCTGACCCTGATCTGCCAGCTGAAGCCCGAGTGGTTCGTGCACTTCTTCACGAAGGACCCGGCCGTGCTCGCCGTCGCGGCGACGTTCCTCCACATCATTTCGTGGAACTTCGTCGCGCAGGGCATCATCTTCACGTGCTCGGGCATGTTCCAGGCGCTCGGCAACACGCTGCCGGGCCTCGCCAGCAGCGCGACGCGGCTGGTCACGTTCGCGATCCCGGCGCTCTGGCTTTCGACGCGGCCGGGATTCGAGCTGAAGCAACTCTGGTTCCTGTCGGTTGCGACGGTGGCGCTGCAGGCGATCACGAGCCTCTTCCTGCTGTGGCGCCAGTTCCGCCGGCGCCTCGTCGAGAAGCCAGCCGTCATGGCGACGGCCTGACGCACCGGCTCGACGCGAAGCCCATGACACGAGGAACGTAGATGACCGCATTCACCGCCGTGCTTCTGTATGCCGCATGGACGCTGCTGCTGCCGATCATCTATGCGGGTACGGTCCGCGTGCCGTCGATCGCGAGCGGCCGCAGGCGCGCCGATCACTGGGAGCGCGGCAAGCCCAACGACGATCCCGCGGTGCTCGCGCGCATGAAGAACGCGCACCTCAACTGCATCGAAAACTTCCCGGTGTTCGCGGCCATCGTGGTCGTGGCGGCGCTGCTCGGCAAGATCGCGATTGCCGACGCGGTCGCGGGCTACGTGCTGTACGCGCGGGTTGCGCAGAGCGTCGCGCACATGATCGGCACGTCGCTGCCGCTGATTGCGCTGCGCGGATTCTTCTATGCGGCGCAGGTCGGGCTGATGTTCTGGATGATCGTACGGCTGCTGTCCAGCTGACGAGGCAGAACATCCGCGGGAACGGCCTCGAACGGAAAGGAACGGAACATGAGCCACGAACTCGAAAATCGCGTCGCGCTCGTCACCGGCGCATCGTCCGGCATCGGCG
>CALFNI010000665.1 GCA_937902695.1 uncultured Rhodanobacteraceae bacterium | reverse complement strand
CGATACGTTCGTCTTCTACGACGACGTGCAGTACAGCAAGAACGGCTGGATCAACCGGAACCTCATACGCAAGGACGATGCCGCGGCGTGGCTGACGTTGCCCGTGCGCAAGATGCATCTCGGATCGCTGATCAACGAACGCCACTACGCGCTCGACGGCGCGACGCTCGACGGCGCCAAGCGGCTCGTCGACTCGGCCTATGCGGATGCGCCGGCGTTCGATGCCACGCGAGCGATGCTGGAGCGCGTATGGGAGCATGGCGACGACAACGTTGCCGGATTCAACGCGAATGCGCTGACAACGATCGCCGAGACGCTCGGATTGGGCTGTCGTTTCCTCGTTTCGTCCGATATTGCAGCGGACCCTGCACTTAGGTCGGAAGCCCGCGTGATGGAGATCTGCCGCAGGCTCGGCGCGACGCACTACGTCAATGCGATCGGCGGCGTCGGCCTCTACCACGCCGAACATTTCGCCGACGCCGGCATCGAGCTTTCTTTTCTGAAGACCTCGGTGCCGATGTCCGACCTGAAGGAAGGCGCGCTCCATCTCTCGATCATCGACATGCTGATGCACGCCGGCGTCTCCGGAACCGGCACAGCGATGCCGCGCTACGAGCTGATCGCTCCGCCCGCCGGCTCGACGGTGCAGCCGGCATGAGCCGCCCTGCCCTGGTCGGCCTGCACGGCGCACCGCGGTCGGGAACGTCCTGGCTCGGCGCGCTCTTCGACAGCAGCGAGCAGGTCGCCTACCGGTTTCAGCCGTTCTTCGCGTACGCGTTCCGCGGACGCATCGACCGGAACTCCGACGCACCCGGGATCGTCCGTTTCTTCGACGATCTCCTTGTCACCGACGACGCGTTCGTAACGCAGCGGGGCGACGCGCGCCTCGCGCGCGATGGGCCGACGTTCGCCAAGACGCGGCCCTCGCACCTCGTCTACAAGGAAGTGCGCTTTCATGACCTGATGGCGCCGATACTCGATGCCGTACCCGATGCCCGATGCATCGGGCTCGTGCGCGACCCGCGCAGCGTGCTCGCATCGTGGTTTGCGGCGCCGCGCGAGTTCAAGCCGGAATGGTCGCAGCGCACGGAATGGCGCCGCGCCCCGATCAAGAATGCCGGACTCGACGAGAACTGGTTCGGCTACGAGCGCTGGAAGGAGCTCGCGCAGCTTTTTCTCGAGCTTGGCACGCGCTTCCCGGAGCGATTCCGCCTCGTCCGCTACGAGCATCTCGTGCGATCCCCCGGCGATGTCGCGAGATCGCTGTTCGAGTTCTGCGGGCTCGTCCCGGGCGGGCAGACGTCCCGTTTCATCGAGGAATCGACCACGCGCGACGATGGCGATCCCTATGGCGTGTTCAGGCAACGCGCACGCCTGCGGCCGGACGCAAACATTCCCGCTGAGATCGCGAGCGAAATCGAATCCGACCTGAGCGGTACCGCGCTCGAGCAATTCCTGGAACCGGGCGCCGGGTGATCGCGGGACGCGCGCGATGCAAGCCGTGCCCGCGCGGCGCGCAGCGTCTACGCGGCAGACCGGTCGCGTGCAATTGCGGCTCGCAGCATGACCCCGCATGCGAGTGCCATCAGGATTTCGCCTGACAGGAGAGCGAGCACCGAACCGCCGCCGCCCAGCCTTGGAATGGCGATCAGGTTGATGATGACGATCGCCAGCGCCCCGCCGGCCTCGATGGCGATTCTCGTCCATTGCCTGCCCGATCCGGTCAACCCGATCGCCGCGCACTGATGCACGGCAAACAGGACGGTCCATACCGACAGCATGCGGAGATATTTCGAGGATTCCTCGAAGCTCGCTCCGAAAATGTCGGACATCGCCGGCGCAATCAGGTTGGCACCCAGCGTCGCCACGATTCCGTATGCGACCGCGGCGAGCATCACGGAACGGAGGATATGCAGCCTGTCGCGCGGCGCCCGCGCCGCGAAGAGTCGCGGCAACGCGTTGCTGGCGAGAGCCGAAATCGGCAGCAGCAGAACGGCGACGACTCGAAACGCCGCCGTATAGGTGCCGGCGATCGTGGCGCCGGCGAGCTGTAGAAGCAGGACCTTGTCGATCTCCGGATAGCTCGTGCCCACCAGCGAACCCAGCGCGTACCGCGTGCCTTCGGCCATCGTCGTGCCGGACGACAGCCGCTGCGGCCAATCCGGCGCGCCTGCGAGGCGCCGGATCAGAGCCATCGCAGCGAAGGCGCCGACGAGCGATCCGACGAAATGAAATGCCGCCACGCTGCCCGGCGCGGCGGCGCCGCCGGCAAGAAACAGCACGGTGACGGCGAGGACGCGGCTCGCCGGCACGAGGCAGATCGCGAGCGCGGCCGCCGCGCCGCGGCCCTGCACGACGCAGAGCGTGGTCGCCGCCTGCGCGACCGGCAGTGCGACGAGCTCGGCCAGCGCGAGCAGCAGCATGGCATTGGCGGAGATGTGATCGCCGAGCATCGTCGACGTCAGCAGGACGACGAGCACGAGCACCGTGCCGGAAAGGCCGATCTGCACGAGCGCGGTCGCCCACAATGCCCGAGCGCCGGCGGGATTGCGCGCGACGTGCTGCGCCAGCACGTACGACACACCCCAGCCCGAAAGCGGAGCGAGCAGCACGGCCAGGGCGACGGATCCGGCGAACAGGCCGTAATCGTGCGGGCCCATGCGCCGCGAGAGGAGGATGAGGTAGCACGCCTGCACGACCGCCCGCACGGCCAGCCCTGCGGTCGAATACAGCGTGTTGCGCGCCAATCCTCCGAGGCGGATGCGCGCGGTCAATGCGCGAACGAAACCGCCGCCGTCGTTCATCGGCGCCCCGTGCCGCCCGAATGAGCCTCGCTCAAGGCACGACCCGCCGTTGCCGGAACAGCGTCGGCATGCGCATCCGAGCCGTCTGCAGGCCGGTTTTCAGGAAGTCGAACAGCCCGAAATGCGCGCGGATGTCGCGCAACGCGGAGCGCGCGGTATCGTATTGCCGTGCGAGCAGCGCCAGGACGAGGAGCCCGACCGAGCTTTCCCATCGGTAGCCCGCGGGATAGTCCTTGCGATCGCTGAAAAACGCCCGCGCATCGTCGTCGAACTCGAGACAGGACAGCAGGAACGAAAGGCGCGCGAGCTTTCCGGAGCGCAACGCGGAGCCCGCGCTCTCGCGATATACGGCGGTTATCGCCGGCAGGTACGCGACCTCCCAGCGGGATGTCTGATAGGCCGTCCGGACCGTGTCGCCGAAGCGATAACGCTTCGCGGCAAGCGGGGAGGCAAGGAACTCGGCGATCGAATTGCGCCGATGCAAGGTCGTGCAGGTGCGCAGGATCTTCGGATAGTGGAACGTGGCGAAGATCTCGCCCTGAAGCAGGCGCAGCGGAATGCGACCATGCACGGGCCTGTTCCAGCCGACCTTCCACGTCTCGCCGTCGAGCTTCGATCGGACCCAGTCCGAATGCACCACGGCCGCGCGGGGATTCTCGCGAAGCTTCTCGACCTGCAACGACAGTTTGTGTCGCGAGCACCAATAGTCGTCGCCTTCGCAGTAGGCGATGAACTCGCCGCGCGCCCGCGCGAAAATCCGGCGCGAATTGGCGATCATGCCGACATTCGCGCGCGAGTAGACGACCCTGATCAGCTCCGGATGGCGCTTCTGGAAGTCGAGCGCGATGCTTCGCGTATCGTCCGTCGACGCGTCCTCGCCGATGATGAGTTCGATCGGGAACCCGCAAGCCTGCGCGATGACGCTCCGGATCGATTCCGCCACATACCCGGCATGGTTGTAGGTGATCATCAGCACGCTGACAAGCGGAGCCCGCGCCATGCACTCGGCGCTGCTGATTTCGATAGGGTCGTCGGCGGCGGGCGCTGAATACGGGTTCCGTGGCGATTCGAGCTCCGTCACGCCGGCATGATCCGCACGAAGGGATGTTTACGCGATGTCTGCATCGCGAAAAATCAGGACAGCCTGTAGATGAGCGTCGGGATGATACGCCGAAAAGGCGCAATCGCGGCGTCCGGGATCCTGCGCAACAGCTTCGTCGCGGGCGATAGCGGACGCTCGATCTCGAGCGTCGCGCGCAATGCCTCGATGCAAAGATTCGCATGGACGAAGCCGGCGTCGTCGAGCAGGCGCTCGAGCTGTTTCATCTGCAGCGGCTCGCAGTCGTAGAAATTGCCTTTGCGCATCGCGCGCAGGTACGGACTGCGCCACGTCCGCGGAAGCCAGCTCAGAAACGCCAGCCGGTAGTGCGGCTCGACGAGCATCCAGCGATTCGGAACCGCGAGGTAGCCGACCGCTCCCGCGCGCATCACGCGCCGCACTTCGGCCAGATGCCGGCGCTGCGCGTTCTCGTCGCCGACATGTTCTATGACGTGATTGGTCAGGACGACATCGAACTGTCCGTCGGCAAAGGGCAGGTCCGTGCCTTCGACGAGACGGAACCGATAGCCGTCCGACAGCAGCCGGTTGTCGCAGACATCCACCGCGTCGACCTCGCATAGAAGCGACGGATGCGTGCCGAAGTAGTGCGCGATACCGCCGGACCCCGTGCCGACCTCCAGCAGCCGGAGCCGGCCGGACCTGCCGGCGAGATCCAGCAGCATTTCGATCTTGAGCGCCTTGCTCCTGCGCGATTGGAGGTCGAGCACGGCGTGCGGTCGACGCTCGGCCGCATCGATCGTCACGGCGGGGTCTCCGCCGCGACGGCCGCCGTGCCGAGCCAGTCGGCGAACAGCCGTCTCAACCGGATGCCGAACGCGTCCCAGAAGAATCGACTGGCGAATCGGCGGCAATCCTCGCGCGCCGCCGGCGCAGGAGAGCGCAGGGTCTGCAGGACGCGGTCCGCGAAGGTCGCGTAGTCGCCGGCCGGCACCAGCCATCCCGAATGTCCGTCGAGCACCGCGTCGGGGATCCCGCCGACGGCGAACGCGATCGTCGGTACGCCGTGTGCGGCCGCTTCGATCGCGACCATGCCGAAGCCTTCGACGTCTCCGGGCACGTCGCGCACCGGAAACACCAGTGCATCGGCCGCCTCATACGCGTCGAAGAGCTCGGCCTCGGCCAGTGGACCCAGGATCCTGACGTGATCTTCGAGGCCGTGGTGTCGCGCCGCCTGCGCGATGCGTTCGCTCATTCCTTTCGAGCTGCCGGCCAGCGCGTCGGGCGCCTCGTCTCCGATGACCACGAGGACGGCATCGCGGCAGCCCGATACGATCGCCGGCAGGCTGCGCTCGACGAACTCGAGGATTCCCTTGCGCGATGTCAGGCGCCCGACTGAAACCAGCACGCGGCGACCCTGCAGTCCCCGCTGCGCTCGGAATCGCGAGGCGGCGTCGTGGTCGCTCGACGCCACCGGCGCGACGCCGGGATTCAGTACCGTGATGCGCTCGGTCGCGATACCGGCAGCGTGCGCCAACGCCGCCGTGTGCCGGCTGTTGACGATGCATCGATCCATGCGGCGCAGAAACGGAAGCCAGCCCAGACGGTAGGCGACGTGCGGTGCAACGAGGTCGAGCCCGTGCGCATACACGGCGGCCTGCGCGCCGCAAACGCGCGCGGCGATGAAAGCGAGCGGCGCAGTGACGCCGCTGCCCGCGAGGACGATCGCGGGACGCCGTCGCGCCGCCAGGCGCACCGCGCGCACGAGCCCCGCCAGGAGGAACCACCCGAGCGATCGATGATCGACTTCGACGACCGTTGCACCCGGCAGGCTCGCCGCGCAACCGCGCGGGCCGACGACGAGCAGGTCGAACGCCTTCTGCAACTCGATCGCGATCTGCAGGTTGAGGCGCTCCATGCCGCCCCGCAATGGCGGCATGTTGCGCGTGATCATGAGGAGCGTCCGGCGCGGGCCGCCTGCGGACGGCGCGCCATTCTCGCCCTAGGTCACCTTTCGTTTCCCTGCGCGCGATACATGAGCGCGGTGATCTGTTCGGAAATCAGGCCGATGAGGAAGATGATCACCGAGGCACTGAACAGCAGCACGCTCATGTTGGTGAGCCGATGCATGGTCAGGAACGTGTAGAGGTAGTAGCCGAGGCCGATGATGAAAAACACCACGCTCGCCGGCACGAACAGCTTCAGCGGCGAATACAGCGTCGCGATCTTGAAGATGATCAGCAGGAAGCGGATGCCGTCCTTGAGCGGGCGGATGT
>CALFNI010000664.1 GCA_937902695.1 uncultured Rhodanobacteraceae bacterium | reverse complement strand
TCGGCTACGACACGCTGACGACGGCAGCCGAGGAATCGAAGAATCCGCAGCGCGACCTGCCGCGCGCGGTGCTGCTCTCGCTCGGCGTCTCGATGGCCTTCTATCTCGCCGTCTCGCTGATCCTGACCGGCATGGTGCACTACGAGCAGCTCAACACCGATGCGCCGGTCGCCGATGCGTTCAAGGCGCGCGGGCTCGGCTGGATTGCGGCGGTGATCTCGGCCTCGGCCGTGGTCGGCATCGCGAGCGTGCTCTTCGCATTCATGCTCGGCGCGGCGCGGATCTGGTTTGCGCTGTCGCGCGACGGGCTGCTGCCGGGCTGGTTCGCGAAGGTGCACCCGACGTACGGCACGCCGCACCGGCCGACGATCGTGCTCGGCGTCTTCACGGCCGTCGTCGCCGGATTGTTCCCGCTCGGCGAGGTCGCCAAGCTCGTCAACATCGGCGTGCTGTCGGCGTTCATCGTGATCTGCGCGTCGGTGATCCTGCTGCGCGTGCGCAAGCCGGACCTCCCGCGCGCGTTCCGCACGCCGCTCGTGCCGTGGATCCCGCTGATCGGCATCGCTTTCTCGATCTGGCTGCTCTCCGAGCTCGCGCTGATCACCTGGATGGTGTTCGTGCTCTGGGTCGCGATCGGGCTCGTCGTCTACTTCGGCTACGGAATCCGTCACAGCAAGCTCAATTGAGCTTCGATTCGCAGGCGGATGCCCGCATCGAGTGTCGCGCACGCCCTGTAACTCCGCGGCGCGCGCTGCTGAAATTCGCTGGTGAACGAGCTGACGGGAAAAACGCTCGCGGGCATCGCGCGCATGCAAGCTGCGCTGGCATTGATGCTGTTCGTGCCGGCATGGACGCCCGCGTACTGGCAGGCGTGGCTCTATTGGACGCTTTCGACGGCGGCCGCGCCTTCGACAGCACTCTATTTCCTGAAGCGCGATCCGGCGCTGATGCGGCGCAGGCTCGACGTCGGCGCCGCGGCGGAGCCGCTCGGGAGCCAGAAAATCATCCAGGGCATCGGCGGATTGCTCTACGCCGCGACGTTCGTCGTGGCCGGCGTCGAGCATCGGGTGCGCGGTGCGTCCGTGCCGGCGCTCGTCGTCTTCATCGCGGACGCGGTCGTGCTCGTCGGCCTCGCGTTGACGTTCGTCGCGTTCAAGGCGAATACGTTCGCGGCGAGCACCGTGACGGTCGAGACGGGACAGCGCGTCGTCACGACCGGGCCCTACGCGATCGTGCGTCACCCGATGTATTCGGCGAGCATCCTCTGGTTCCTCGCGACGCCGTTCGCGCTCGGCTCGCCGTGGGCGCTCGTCCCGGCGGTCCTGATGTCGGCCACGGTCGCGGTGCGCCTGGTCGACGAAGAGCGCCACTTGCGCGAATCATTGCCGGGATATGACGCCTACTGCGAAACCGTGCGCTGGCGCCTGATTCCGGGCCTCTGGTGACGCGTCCGTGCCAGCCCGCGTGCACGCGCCGGGGGTTCCGTGTGAAAATCCCCGCCACGCGCTCGTAGCTCAGCTGGATAGAGTACAGCCCTCCGAAGGCTGGGGTCGTGGGTTCGAATCCCGCCGAGCGCGCCATCTCCTATAATTTCGAGTCTTTTCAGCGACCGGCCCGCCGGTGGATCGCAGAGGTGTCTTCGTGAGCAACCCCGTCACTTCAACCGACCGCATCTTCCTCAAACACTTCGCGATGCTGATCGGCTTCCTTGCGATCGTCGCGATCCTCCTGATGGCGCTCGGCGCGCACATCTATGCGAGCCATCCGCCCGAGCAGAGCCCGAAGGCCGCGGCGGCGGTCAACGACCGCATCGCGCCGGTCGGCGCGGTCTACGCGGGCGACACGGGTCGCGCGGCCATGCAGGCGGCGCAGGACGCGGCCAAGGCGGCCGCGGCCTCGCAGGTCGCGTATGGCGGCACGACCGACGGCGCGACGATCTTCGGCAATCTCTGCAAGACCTGCCACGAGACCGGCGCCGGCGGCGCGCCGAAGATCAGCGACAAGGCGGCCTGGGCGCCGCGCGTCGCCCAGGGTCTCGACACGCTCGTCAAGCACGCCACCGAAGGCTTCACCGGCAAGAGCGGCGTCATGCCGCCGAAGGGCGGCAACCCTGCGCTGACCGACGAGCAGATCAAGGCGACCGTCACCTGGATCGTCAGCCAGGTGAAATGACTCGCCGCAGTCGCTCGAGGACGCCGCCCGCGGGCGGCGTTTCCGTTTCTAGCGCCCGGAATCGGTGAGCCGGATCCGCTCCACGTCCGCGAAATTGCGCAACGCCGGAAAGAACGCATCGAAGCAGTCCTGCAGCGGTGCGTGCAGCGCGACGAGCACGGGCAGCGCCTCGCCGAGCGGATTCGCGCGCTTCAGCCGCCGCGACATGCCGCCGAGCGCGTGGCCGATCGCGGCGACGTCGCGATACGCGGCCGGCAGGCCGTTCGCGCCGAGATAGGCGACAAACCCCTGCATGCGCTCGGGGACGAGCTCGCCATGGATCGCGAGCAGGTCGCGCACGCGATCGGAAAATACATCGAGATCGTCCGCGCCGAAGCGCGCCCACTGCCGCGCGAGCAGATGATCGAACCAGACGTCGAGCAGGATACCGGCATAACGCCGGAACGGCGGCACGAACAGCGCGCGGGCCGCGGCGACGTCCGCGTGCGAATCGGTGTACGCGTCGATCGCGCGATGCAGCGCGACGCCGGCGCGCACGTTCGGCGGCAGCGCGGGATCGATGCGGCCGCGCACGGAATCGCCGATCAGGCTGCCGAGCATGAGTTCGGCATCGGGCGAAGCGAGCAGGGCGTGGGCGAGCAGGTTCATCGGTTCGCGTCCGCGGACGATTTGCCGGAGACGCTATCATTGTCCGGATGAAATCCCGCGACACCGCATCGGCACCGCCGTTTCCGGCGGAGGCCGCGAGCCTCCTCTTGCCGGGCGCCGCCGGCGCGATCGAAATCGCCGTCAGCGTGCCGGCGCAGGACGCGCGCAACGGCGTCGCCGTCATCGCCCATCCGCATCCGCTGCAGGGCGGCACGATGTTCAACAAGGTCGTGACGACGCTCGACCGCGCACTCGGCGAGCTGGGCCTTGCGACGGTGCGCTTCAATTTCCGCGGCGTCGGCCGCTCCGAAGGCGTGCACGACGAAGGGCGCGGCGAAACCGACGATCTCGCCGCCGTCGCCGAGTGGGTGCGGCGCGAAAAGCCGGGGGCCGCGCTCTGGCTCGCCGGCTTTTCGTTCGGCAGCTACGTGGCGCTGCGCGCCGCGGCGCGGCTTGCGCCGCAGCAGCTGGTCCTGGTCGCACCGCCGGTCGGCCGCTGGGATTTCTCCGGCATCGAGTGGCCGCAGTGTCCGGTGCTGATCGTGCAGGGCGGCGACGACGACATCGTCGATCCCGCGGCCGTTGCCGAATGGGCCGCGCAGCAGACGCCGGCGCCGACGTTCCTGCGCATGGCCGAGGCCGGGCACTTCTTCCACCGGCGCCTGATCGATCTTCGCGGCGCGGTGCGAAACGGCGTCCGCGACAATCTGCCGCCGCCGGCCGCAGCGGCGGGGTGAGCGGTCGCGCCGACATCGTGCGCTCGCCCGGCGAGCGCTACGTCGCGGGCATCGCCGCGGGCGGATGGCAGGACGATCCGGCGCAGCGCGCGGCGCTCGTCGCGCTCGATCGCCTGTGGCGCGAGCTCGTCGAAGCGCCCGCGCCGGGTTTCTGGCAGCGCCTGCGCGGCCGCATCGCGGCGCCGCGCGGCATCTATCTTCACGGGCCGGTCGGCCGCGGCAAGACGTTCCTTTGCGATCTCTTCTACGACGCCTTGCCGGGCACGTCGAAGCGGCGCACGCATTTCCATCGCTTCATGCAGGACGTGCGCGCGTCGCTGAAAGCGCTCGAAGGCCGCGCGAATCCGCTCGAGCACGTCGCCGCGCGCATCGCGGGCGAATCGCGCGTGCTCGTGCTCGACGAGTTCTTCGTCGGCGACATCGGCGATGCGATGATCCTCGGCAACCTGCTCCGCGCGTTGTTCGCGCGCGGCGCCGTGCTCGTGACCACGTCGAACACGAAGCCGTCGAGTCTCTACAGGGACGGACTGCAGCGCGAGCGGTTCTTGCCCGCGATCGCGCTGATCGAGCAGCACTGCGCCATCATTGCGCTGGAATCGCCGCACGACTGGCGCCTGCGCGCGCTCAGGCAGGCACCCGTCTACTACACGCCGCCCGGCGCCGAGGCTGATCGCGCGATGCGTGCGATCTTCAACCGCGTCGCCCATTCGGCCGCGCGGCGCGACGTCGACCTCATCGTCAACGACCGCCCGATCCCGGCGCGGCTCGAAGCCGACGGCGCGGCGTGGTTCGCGTTCCCGGCGCTCTGCGAGGGGCCGCGCGGCGTGGCGGACTACATCGATCTCGCACGCGCCTACCACACGATCCTCGTTTCGAACGTCCCGCAGTTCACGCCGCTGATGGAGGACGCCGCGCGGCGGTTCATCGAGCTCGTCGACGAGCTCTACGACCGCGGCGTCAACCTCGTCGTCTCGGCCGCGGCGCCCGCGATCGATCTGTATGATGGCGAGCGCCTGCGCGCGGAGTTCGCGCGCACCGAATCGCGCCTGATCGAAATGCAGAGCGAGGAATATCTCGCGCGGGAACACCGGGCATGACCGCGACCACGCAACGCTGGCTCATCGTGCTCGCCGTGCTCGTCTATGCGATCGCGTTCCAGGGCACTCGCGGGCTGTATTCGCCGGACGAGGGCCGCTACACCAACGTCGCGCTCAACATGCTCGACAGCGGCGACTGGCTGAGGCCGATGCTGCATCGCGAGGTCGAGCACTGGGCGAAGCCGCCGCTCACCTACTGGAGCGTCGCGGCCAGCGTCGCCGTCTTCGGCCGCAGCGAGCTTGCCGCGCGCCTGCCGGGCGCGCTCGCTTTCGCGGGAACGATCCTGCTGATGATGCGGCTCGGGCGGCGCTTCGTGCCCTCGCAGCCGTGGCTGCCGGCGCTGACCTACGCGACGTTCGCGTTTCCGCCGCTGGCCGCGAATCTCGTCACGACCGACACCTTGCTGACGCTCTGGGAAACGCTGCAGGCCGCGGCATTCGTCGCGCTCTGGTACGCGGCGACGCCGCGCGATGAGCGCCGGGCGCGGTTGGTGCTGTGGCTCGCCGCCGGCCTCGCGTTCATGACGAAAGGTCCGCCGGGCCTCCTGATGCTCGGCGCGAGCGCGCTGTTCGCGTTCCTGACCGCGCGCGGCGCGGGGCTCCGGCGGCTCGTTGCGTGGGATGCGCTGCTGGTGTTCCTCGTCGTCGGCGGCACGTGGTACGCCGTGGTGGCGCTGCGCGAGCCCGGCGTGCTGCGTTACTTCCTCGTCGAGGAAGTCGTCAACCGCGTCGCCAGCGACAAGATGCACCGCAACGCCGAGTGGTACGGCGCGCTCAAGGTCTACGTGCCGACCGTCGTGTTCGGCATGCTGCCGTGGCTGCCGCTGCTCGTCGGGACATGGTGGCGCGGGCGCGGCACGCTGATGCGGGATCTGCGCACGGACGCGGATACGCGGCTGCTCGCGTGCTGGCTGCTGCCGATCGTCGTCTTCATGCTGGCGCGCTCGCGCCTGCCGCTGTATCTCCTGCCGCTGTTCGTGCCGCTCGCGATCATCGCGGCACGTGCGCTCGCGCCGCTCGACCTCCGCCGCGTCGGGACGCGCATCGCGATCGCCGCATGGTGCGTGTTCCTCGTGCTCGCGCGCGCTGCGCCCGCGTTTTTCGACGTGCCGGTCGACGACCGCGCGCTCGCAGCCGCGCTGATGAAGGAATTGCCGGCCAGGCCCGATGAAGTCGCATTCGTCGAGAGCGATCCGCGCTATGGCCTGCGCTTCTATCTCGGCGCCGAGATCGAGCGTCTGGAGCTGCCGGGCGATGCGCCGAACTCGCATGCGCAGGACATCGCCAGCGAAATGAGCGAGCACGAAGGCTGCCGCGTGCTGCTCGTCAACGCCGGGAGCTGGCCGCGCCTCGAAGAGGTGCTCGCGGGCGATACGGTCACCTACAAGCGCCTCGACGACGTGCGCGGCTACGCCGTCGCGGCGCAGGGCACGCCGGACTGTCCCGCCTACGGTGCCCTTTGATGCAGCCTGCGCTGCGGAGGCTGAGCCCGCAACGCGATGCAGCAATCACGCGGCCCTTGTGAAACGCCGCCGCGCGCCCAGCTAGAACGCTTCACCCCGCGCGGAGCCCACGATGCAGCGTCGCCGCCTCGGCAGGAACGGTCCCGAAGTTTCCGCGCTCGGTCTTGGCTGCATGGGCATGAGCGAGTTCTACGGCGCGGCCGACGAGGCCGAATCCGTCGCCACGATCCATGCGGCGCTCGACCAGGGCCTCGACTTCCTCGACACGGCCGACATGTACGGCCCGTACACCAACGAGCGGCTCGTCGGTCGCGCGATCGGAGGTCGTCGCGACGACGTCGTGCTGGCGACGAAGTTCGGCTTCGTTCGTGATCCGAACGATCCGACGAAGCGCGAGGTCAACGGGCGCCCCGAGCGCGTGCGCGAGGCGTGCGAGGCAAGCCTCGAGCGGCTCGGCATCGACACGATCGATCTCTTCTACCTGCATCGCGCCGATGCGCGGGTGCCGATCGAGGACACCGTCGGCGCGATGTCCGACCTCGTCCGCGCCGGCAAGGTGCGCTGGATCGGGCTTTCGGAAGTCGGTCCTGAAACGCTCGCGCGTGCATGCAGCGTGCACCCGATCGCCGCACTGCAGAGCGAATATTCACTGTGGACGCGCGATCCCGAGGATGGCGTGCTCGATGCGTGCCGCCGGCTCGGCGTCGGCTTCGTCCCCTATAGCCCGCTCGGCCGCGGATTCCTGAGCGGCGCGATCCGCTCGCCGGACGATTTCGAGCCCGACGATTACCGGCGCAGGAGCCCGCGCTTCCAGGGCGAGAACTTCGCAAGCAATCTCGCGCTCGTCGATACCGTCACCGCGATTGCACGTAGCAAGGATGCGACGCCGGCGCAGCTCGCGCTCGCATGGGTGCTCGCGCAGGGCGACGACATCGTGCCCATACCCGGCACGAAACGGCGCAGGTACCTGAACGAAAACATTGCAGCGTTGGCGATAGAATTGACCGCGGACGATCTCTGCGCGATCGAATCCGCCTTCCCGCGTGCCGCCGTGCAGGGCTCGCGCTATCCGGCCGCGATGATGGCCCTGACCGGCCGTTGATGCCGATCCGGACCCGCGCGGCATGACATCTGTCCATTGTTCGGGCCGCTGACCGACGCTAAG
>CALFNI010000663.1 GCA_937902695.1 uncultured Rhodanobacteraceae bacterium | reverse complement strand
ATTTCTGGATCGGTTTCGAACGCCTCGCGCAAGTCGACGTGCCGGCGGCAGGCAGCGATCTGGAGCGGCGCTTCCTCGGCCCGTTCCTTGCGCGGCAGTTCGGCGAGAATTATCCGCGCCTGGACTACGTGATCGATCTCAAGGCCGATCGCGTGCCGGACAACGTGCGCATCCAGGAGTTCTACTTCCTGTCCGGCGCGATGCTGCACGCCGCGAAGGCGCAGCGCGATTACGCGAGCATCAACTACACGCAGGTCGCGCGCGATCTGGCCGATTCGGCCGGTCTGCATGCGATCGTGCAGCTCGTCGCGCGGCGCGGCGCGCGCTACAGCCTTTCGTGCAATCCGGACGTGACGCTCGACGTGCTCGACGCGATCGCCGCCGCCGGCGGGGCCAAGCCGCTGCTCGTCGGCGTCGTGCATCCGGACCTGCCGTTCCTCGGCGGCGATGCCGAGGTAGGCGCGGACCGGTTCGACACGATCGTCGACGACGCGCCGCCGCAGCCGTTGTTCGCGCTGCCGCGCGATGCGGTCGATCCGGTCGAGCACGCGATCGGCATGCACGCGAGCGCGCTCGTGCGCGACGGCGGCACGCTGCAGATCGGCATCGGTGCGTTGTCCGACGCGATCGTCGCGGCGCTCCTGCTGCGCCACGCGCGCAACGCCGATTATGTGGCCGCGCTCGCCGCGTTGCGCGGCGACGATGCCGCGTCCGATCCGCTCGTCGCCCGCTACGGCGGGCTCGGCGCATTTGCGCGCGGGCTCTACGGCGCGAGCGAAATGGTGATGGACGGCTTCATGCACCTGCGCCGCGGCGGCGTCCTTACGCGTATGGTGTACGACGATCTCGACGTGCAGCGCGCGGCCGATGCGGGATTGCCGATCGACGGCGCGAAACGCGTCGGCGGACATTACCTCAAGGGCGCGTTCTTCCTCGGTTCGAAGCAGTTCTACGCGTGGCTGCGCGAGCTCTCGGGCGAGGATTACGACGGCCTCGTGATGAGCCGCGTCTCCGATGTCAATCAGCTCTACGGCGGCCATGAGCAGCGTGACGCGATGCAGCGGCGCGACGCGCGCTTCTTCAACACGTGCATGATGGCGACGCTGCTCGGCGCGGCGGTATCGGATGCGCTCGAGGATGGCCGCGTCGTCAGCGGCGTCGGCGGGCAATACAACTTCGTCGCGATGGCGCACGCGATCGCCGGCGGCCGCTCGATACTGCTGCTGCGCGCGACGCGCACGCGCGGCGCGAAAACGGAATCGAACATCCGCTGGAACTACGGCCACACGACGATCCCGCGGCATCTGCGCGACATCTATGTGACCGAGTACGGCATCGCCGACATCCGCGGCAAGAGCGACGAGGCGTGCATCCGCGCGATGCTCGCGATCAGCGACGCGCGGTTCCAGGAGGATCTCGCCGCCGAGGCGCGCCGCGCGGGCAAGCTCGCCGCGGATTTCCGCATCCCGGAGGCATGGCGGCGCAATACGCCCGAAAACCTCGCCGGGCGCATGCAGCCGTTCGTCGCGCGAGGCCTCTTTCCGACGTCTCCGTTCGGCAGCGATTTCACGGCAATCGAGCGGCAGGTCCTGCCGGCGCTGCTCTGGCTCAGGAAGAACACGGGCGACTGGCGGCGCTGGCCGGGCGTGCTCGCCGCGCTGCTTGCGCCGGGTCAACCGGATCAGGCCGACGCGGTGCTCGGCCGGCTCGGGCTCGCCGATCCCGCAACGCTCGCCGAGCGCGTCACCGCGCGGCTCGTGCGCGGCGCGCTGACTCGCGCCGCGCGCTGAGCGGAGCTCACTCGAACGCCGCGGCGAAGATGCGGTCGTTCTCGAGGCGCACGAGCAAGTCGCCGCCCGGACTCGCTCCGCCCCAGACGATCAGACCGCCGGCGACGACGACGCGGCCGCCCTGCAGCAGCGGCTTGTTAAACCATTGGTCGTCGGAGTCACCCGCGCCGAAGTCGAACACGGCCTTCCCGGCCTGCCCGAACGACGCATCGGGAGTGCCGCTCTCGTCGAGGCGCGCGGCAGCGGCGAGCCCGTAACCGTTCGCACCATATTCGGCCGAGCCCGCGAGCACGATGCGGCCGTCCGATGCTTCGACGACGCCGAACGCCACGTCGGCGCCGCCGCCGGCATCGGCGAGATCGAACGGGACTGTCGCGATGCCGCTGCTGCCGAACGATGCGTCGAGCGAGCCGTCGTCGAGGAATCGCGCAATGCCCATGTCGAGGACGGGAGCGGTGACGTCGTAGATGCTCGCGGCGCCGGCGACGACGATCCGGCCACGGTGGTCGACGACTAGGCCGTTCGCCCAGCCCGAGTGCGCCGGCAATCTATCGAACCCGGCATGTGCGATGCCGGCGTCGCCGAATGCGGGGTCGCGGGAGCCGTCGGCCAAGAGGCGCACGACCGCGGCATCCGAATCCGCAATGCCCGTGACGAGCGTGCGCTGCGAGTCGTCGATGACGACCGCGCGGGCGGTGTCGTAGGTTCCGAAGTCGACGGTCACGAGGCCGCCGGTTCCGAACGCAGGGTCAAGCGTGCCATCCGGCAGCAGGCGCACGACGGCGAAATCCGTATTGCGGGTGCCGGAGGCATAGCCCGCGACGACGATGCGGCCTTGCGCGTCGACGGCAACGGCATTCGCGCCGCCGCCCTGGTCGAAGCCCGCGAACGCGAAGTGCGTGGTGCCCGTGCCCGCGCCGAACGTCGTGTCGGGCGCACCATCGGCCTCGATCCGGGCGACCGCGAACTCGGCGAACGTGGGCAGCGGAAATCCTGGCGTCACGCGCGTGCCGGCAAGCACGATCTTGCCATCGGCCTGCACGGCGACGGCGTCGCAGGAATCGTCGAAGTCGTCGATGCCCGATCCGAAGGCGATGAGCACGGCGCCGCCTTCGCCGAACGTCGCATCGGGCGCGCCATTCGCGTCGAAGCGCGCTACGTAGAAGTCGTAGCCGCTGGTCGAGGCGATGCGCGTATCGCACAAGATCAACCGGCCGTCGGACTGCATCGCGAAACCCGGGTAGTTCGCAAACGCCGTCGGATCGAGAACGACGCCGCCGACGCCGAAGCTCGCATCCAGATCACCATCCGCGCCGCGCGCGCCGGTCGCGACCGCGCAGGCGAGCCACAGGGTGCGCACGGCTACCTTGTTCATGGGTCCCCTCCCAGATGTCGAAGTATAGCCATTCGCCAAGATGCAAAAATAGCGAAATGGGCGGCGTTCAGTGCTGGGCGGAGGGCGCTTCGATCGGCGGCTCGCATGCGCCTTCACTCGTCGCACGCACCAGCGCGGCATGCAGGTCCTCGAGCGCGGCCTCGAGTCGTGGCGGGTCGAGCAGGGCCTTGCGCGCCGTGCCGACCGCCTTGCGTGCGCGCGGCGACGCGGTGCCGATCGCGATCAGCGCAAGCGCCGGCGCGCGACAGGCTCGCAATGCATCGATCCAGCGCGCAGCGTCGGCACGTCGCGAGCGGCCGGCCAGGAATCGCGCGGCGGCGAACGGCGGCGTCACCTGTTCGACGCGCGCGAGCGATGCGATGAATGCGTCGGCCGACCGCTCGGCCCTGGCCGGATCGAGCGCATCCGAAAGCGCGGCGAGCGCATCGGCGATGCGGCGTCGAAGCACGGCGGTCGACCGCACCGGCAGCACGAACCATGCGCTGGCAACGCCGATGGTTGCGCCGATGACGATCTCCTCGAGGCGCGGCCACAGGATGTGCTGCGCCGGCGCGCCCATGAAACCCTGCAGCAGCGCGAGCGCGAGCGTCACGAACAGCGCCCACCATGCATAGCCGAGCGGCCGCAGCCAGAGACCGAAGAACACGGCAGCCAGGATCAGCGCGACGGTCGCCGCGTCGTGCGATCCGAGCTGCGTCGCCGAAACGAGCGCGACGACGGTGCCCGCGGCGGCGCCCGCGACGCGCAGCACGCTCTTGTACGCGACGTCGAGCCGCCCGCGGTTGCCGCTCTGGACAATGAAGGCGGTCAGCACGATCCACGACCAGCGCTCGCCGAAGAACGCGTAGCCGACGACGAACGACGCTGCGAGCGCAACGGCCATCTGGATGGCCATGCGCGTCGAAGCCTCGGGGCGCATCGCGCCTTCGGCCTGCGCCGGCGGCCGAACGGGCGGCACGAAGCTCGCCGGCGGCAGCGCGCGCAGGCGTCGCGCGAGCGTCTGGAACAGCGTGACCGAGGCGAGCGCGGTCAGCGCGACGACGATCGGCATCAGCATCGCAGGCAGCGGTCCTGCCTGGGTCGGTCGCGCGTACGGCGTCACGAGCAGCGTCACGAACGGCAGCGCGATCAGGGAGCCGACGCGCGCGGCGCGCGATCCGAACCTGCGCAAACCGATCGAGACCGCGAGGCCCGCGGTGAAGACGAGCGCGCCCAGCCACGGCAACCGCTGCAGCAGGAACCCGACGCCCGCGGCGACGAGGGCAACCAGCGGCAGCGCGAGGACGGCTTCGAGCCGCTCGCGCATTCCATGATCGAGATGGCTGCGCGCCAGCGAGATGCTCAGCACGACCGCGAGCACGCCTGCCGACGCCTCGGGATAGATCCGGAGCACGGCAAGCAGCGTCGCGATGGCCGCCAGCAGCGTGACGGCGGCTTCACGCAGCGAAACAAACGCTTTCGACAGCCGCTCGCGCGGCGGCGAGGTCGCTTCGTCCATGGCGCGCGAGCTTAGCAGCCGCGGAATGGCGCGGCGGGCGCGGGCGCGGCAGATCGGCCATAATTGACGGCGTAAATCCGCATGCGCATCCGATGACCGACCGCTACCGCCGCCTGCTTCGCGGAACCCCCGAGCGCCACGCGCCGACTGCCGGCGCGTTCGCGACGGAAGCGCGCGCGCTGCGCTCGTGGGTCGCGGCGCTGCCGCTCGCGAACTTCAACGCGACGACGAAGCTCCTGCTCGACGGCCTGCGCCAGATCAACCGCATGAAGGTCGACGCGGTGCAGCGACTCGATGCGCTGGAGATCCTGCGTCATCCGGTCGCGCAGCTCGCGGCGCTGACCGACAAGCAGATCGTCGGCGCGAGCTTTCCGCTGCCGCCGCAGAAGGTCGAGCTCGGCGCGATCGCGCTCGAGTTCCAGAGCGAGCTCGCGCTCGGTTATCGCGTTGCGCTCGCCGAGCTCTGCGCGCCGGCCGGCAGCGTGCCGTTCATGCGCACGAAGCAGGTCGCGCTCGCCGGCGTGCGGGCGCTGCAGCACGGCGCCGATCATCTCGCCAAGGCGTATCTGCTCTATCGCACGCCGCCGGCGGGCACGTGGCAGGCGATGCATGACGTCTACCGGTTCCTGACGATGGTGCGCTTCGACGATCGCGCGGTCGACGATCCGCTGCTCGGCACGCCGGTCAACGCCAGGCTCGCCTACGGCCATGCGCTGCTGCTCGCGCTTGCGAATCCCTATCGCTACACGCAGCGCGAGCTGCTCGAAGTCATCGCGTTCACGCGGACGGTCG
This sequence comes from uncultured Rhodanobacteraceae bacterium, assembly GCA_937902695.1. Lineage (GTDB taxonomy): Bacteria > Pseudomonadota > Gammaproteobacteria > Xanthomonadales > Rhodanobacteraceae > Dokdonella_A. The sequence goes on along the minus strand of CALFNI010000663.1, from coordinate 1,825 downwards.
CGCCGTACTGCGAGCTGCGCAGCGGCGCCGTCGACGGCGACATCCAGATGACGACCGACGCCGATCACGGCCCGGGCTATCTGCCCGAGGAGCGCGGCCAGGGCGAGCTCGAAGTGCTGTAGATCGGCATCAAGCCCCTGCTGCGATTCATCGAGAGCCAGATCGACATCCTGCCGCCCGGCGCGCGCATCGCGACGTTTCGCCTGCGCGGCGGGCCGCCGGTGCAGATCGACATCGATCTCGCCGAGCGGCTCGTCGATGGCTGGACCGCGAGCGGCGGCGAGCGCTCGCACGCCCGGCTCGGCGGCGGCTACCAGCTCGAAACCGTGCTCGGCCTCCACGACCTGCATTACGTGCTCGCCGGCAACGAGGATTTCGAAAGCTTCCTGCGTCGCGTGCGCGGCCAGGCGATCAGCCTCAGCGAAAGCGATCGCATCGCGTCGTGGGCGATCGGCAGCGGCGAATCGGCGCGCGCGACGCGGCTCAAGGCGCGCGTGCTCGACCAGAGCCTCGGCGGCTACCGCGTGGTCTGGGAGCGCGGCCCGGGCGGCGAAGCCGTGCGCGCGCGGATCGGCGAGCTCGTCGGCCTCGCGCTCGCGGAGCCCGGCGAGGGCACGACCGACTGGCTGATCGGCACGATCCGCTGGATTCGCATCGACGAGCAGGGGCGCGTCGACGCGGGCGTCGAGCTGCTCAGCCGCCGTGCATTGCCGGTCGGGGTGCGCAACGCGGACGAGACCGGCATGCAGACGTCGATGCGTGGTCTTCTGCTGACGTCGTTGCGTCGCGACGAAACCGGCCCCACGTCGCTGATCACGCCGGCGTTGTTCGAGCGCGCGGCGTCGATCGTCGAGATCAGCATGCCCGCCGATCTGCTGGGACGGCCGGCGCCCGCCCGCACCGAGCATGTGCGCGGAATCGGCCTCATCGAGGCGACCGGCATCTATCTTCAGTTCGCGCTGCCACCGCTCGACGGCGACGCGGCCGAACCCATGAACGAGGCAATCGCGCAGCGCGCCGTTGCCGGAGGTTGATCGTGCAATGAACCGGAGCATTCCGGCGGACACTGCGCTGCCCGCGGCCCATCCGCGCCGTGCGAGCGTCGCCGTCCGCGTCGGCAACGTGACCGTCGGCGGCGGCATGCCGATCGTCGTGCAGTCGATGACGAACACCGACACGGCCGACGTCGAAGGCACGGCCAGACAGGTCGCCGAGCTCGCGCGCGCCGGATCCGAGCTCGTTCGCATCACGGTCAATACGCCCGCCGCCGCCGCCGCCGTGCCGCGCATTCGCGAACGGCTCGACATGATGGGCTGCGGCGTGCCGCTGATCGGCGATTTCCACTACAACGGCCATCAGCTGCTCGAGCACGAGCCCGCCTGCGCCGAGGCGCTGGCGAAATACCGGATCAATCCGGGCAACGTCGGCTTCGGCCGCAAGCGCGACGTGCAGTTCGCGACGATCATCGAGTTCGCGCTGAAGTACGCCAGGCCGGTCCGCATCGGCGCGAACTGGGGCTCGCTCGACCAGTCGATGGTCGCCGCGCTGATGGACGAGAATCACGCGCGCTCGGCGCCGTGGGACGCCTCGCGCGTCGCGCGCGAAGCGCTGATCCGCTCCGCGCTCGATTCGGCGGCGCGCGCAGAGGAGCTCGGCCTCGGCCGCGATCGCATCATCCTTTCGTGCAAGGTGTCGGGGGTGCAGGAGCTGATCGCGGTCTATCGCGATCTCGCGTCGCGTTGCGATTACGCGCTGCATCTCGGTCTCACGGAGGCCGGCATGGGCTCGAAGGGCATCGTCGCGTCGAGCGCTGCGCTCGCCGTGC
>CALFNI010000662.1 GCA_937902695.1 uncultured Rhodanobacteraceae bacterium | reverse complement strand
GCTCGCGCGCCAGCCTGAGCGTGCGCACGGCTTCGTCGGCCGTGTAGCAGCCGGCCGTGTTCGGCAGCAGCGTGTAGCGCGACGGCGGCAACGCGTCGAGAAGATTCGGCTCGCCGGGATTCTGGCCGATGTTCGTGCGGCGGATCGCGACGGTGACGATCTCGGCGCCCGCGGCTTCCGTCGCGCGCTGGGTCTCGGCGAGATCCTTGAACTTGCCGGTGCCGGTCAGGAGGCGCGAGCGGTAGCTTCTTCCCGCGATCGTCAAGGGATCGTCGATCGGAGCGGGCGTGACGGGTTGGTGCAGCGCGTTCATCGTGTTTCCAGTGGCGGCGAGATCCGCGAAAGCGCGGCGCTCGAACGTGATCGTGCCGATTGCGGAGCGGTGCCGCCGTCAGCCGCCGCCGATCGCGTGCACGACTTCGACGCGGTCGCCCGCGGCGAGGAGGCGCGCCGGGTAGTCGCCGCGCGGCACGATCTCGCGGTTGACCTCGATGGCGATGCGCTTGCCGGCGAGGCCGGCCGACGCGACGAGATCGGCGAGCGTGGCGTCGCTCGCGACGTCCTCTTCGCGGCCGTTGAGCACGATCTTCATGGCGATATTCTAGCCGCGGCGCCGGGCGCACGCACAAAGGACACGCATGAAAAAGCGACGCCGCACGAGGCGGCGTCGCTGAGCGTTGCCGGCATCAACCGCATCAGCGGTGGCCGTTGTCCTCGTCCTTGTCCTTCTTCTTCTCCGGCGGCACACGGCGCTCCTGCGCCGGCTGCACCTGACGCTGCGGCGGCGGCGCATGCTGCACCTGCGGCTGCGGCGCGTGCTGCACCGGCACCTCGCGTTGCGGCGGGCGCTGCACCGGCACCTCGCGTTGCGGCGGGCGCTGCTGCATCTCGCGCGGCGGCGCCGTCTTCTCGACCGGCTGCTGCCGCGGCGTGTAGGCGCGCTGCGGCTGCTGGTGCGATTCGACGCTGCGCTGCTGCGAGGTCGGCGGTGTCGTCGTGCGGCGCTCGACCGCGCGGTCCTGCGTCGCGTTCGGCGCCTTCTGCACGCTCTGCGGCGGCGGTGCGCGGTGCACCGTCTGCGGACGCCCGGTCGTCTCCGTCACCGGCGCTTTCTGCACCGTGCGGTTCGGTCCGTTCGCGCTGGACGGCGGCGTCTGCACCGCACGACCCGTGTTCGCGTTGCGCTCGTTGATGTCGCGCGCGGCGTTGGGGTTGTTCGGCGTCTTCGGCGGCGTCGCCTGGCCGGCGGTGCGCGGCGGCACCTGACCCTGCGGGCCGGCGTGCGGCGCGAAGCGCGACGACGGCATGCCGTTCGCCTTCGGATTGGCGCCGCCCTTGTCTTCGGCCTGGTTGCCGCGCGTCACCGTGCGGTCCTGCGGCCCGCCGCGAGCCGGCGTGGTCGTCTGCGCCGGCAACGTGCGCGCGTTCTGCGGGGCCGGCAGCGTGCCCGGCTTGGCGCCATTGGCAGGGTTCACGGCCTGGCCAGAGGGGACCACGCGGTTGCCCTGCGCGCCCGGCGCCCGTGCCGGCAGCGGCTGCGGCTTCGCCGACGCGTTCTGGCCGACGACCTTCACGCGCGGATTGGCGCGGTTCGCGATGGCAGCCCCACCGGCCGCGGCACCCGCGGCAGGCGTGAGCTGACGCAGCTGGCGCGTCGGCAGCGGCTGCGAGCCGTTCTTCTGGATCGCCGCGATGCGACGATCGACCGATACCGGCTTAGGCGGCGGCGCGTTGCGCGCGATGACGTTGCGGTTCGCCGTCTGCGCCGTCGGCACGGCACGCGCACGCTGCGCATTGGCCGCGACGAAGCTGGCACGGGTCGGCGCGATGCCGACGCGCGTCGCGACACTCGCATTGCGAAGCTGCGTTGCGCTGACCTGCACGCGTGCGGCGTTGACCGGACGCGCACCGACGAACGCGGCGCGCGGCACCGCCGTGACGGCGGCGACGTTCTGGCGGTACGCGTAGTTCACGTTGGTCAGCGGACGGCCACGCGAGTAGTCGTTGTAGACGTTCGTGATGTACGTGTTGTTGATGATCGTCGTGTTGCGCACGTTGACGTTCGTGAAGTAGTCGTGCGAGGCGTGATACCACGGCACATAGACGTCGCGCGGGCCGAGCGGGAACCAGCCGACCGGACCGGTCGAGATGCCGATGCCGAAGCCGGCGCCGCCGACGAACGCGACGAGCGCGGGCGCATAGATCGGGCGCACGGCAACCGGGCCCGGGCACCAGCCCCAGCGATCGCTCGTATAGACCCAGCGTCCGTAGTGCGACGGCGCGAAGCCCCAGGCGGCGTTGTCGACCCAGGTCCAGCCCCAGGGATCGACCCATGCCCAGTGGCCGTCACGGTACGGTGCCCAGCCGGCCTCGACCTGCGTCGGGTACCAGACATGGCCGTATTCGGGGACGTCGCTCCAGCCGCCGTAGTCGTCGAGGTCGGCCGAGCCGATCATTTCCTCGGAGACGTACTGGCGCGAAGGCGAGCGGTCGAAGCGCTCGTTGCGCGAATCGGCCCACGTGTCGAAGTCGTCGCCGCGCGGGATATCGAGCACCTCGTAATCCTGCAGCCCCGCGTCGTGGAAGCGATACGAGTTGCCGGCGTTGACGCTGTAGCTCGCATTGTTCTCGCCGTAGACGTCGCCGGCGCCCTTGAACACGGTCACCATCGTCGATGTGCCGTCGGGCGCGATGTCGATGCGATAGTCGCCGGGCTGATTGACGACGAACGCGAGCGTCGGCGTATCGACTTCGTAGCTCTGTCCCTCGAACACGCGCCGGACGTGCAGGTTCATCGTGCCCTGCGTGAGCTCGGTCTGCGCGACGTTGTCGTTGAGATTGAGGATATCGAAGTTCGACTGCGCATCGAGGCGCAGCGTGGCGGCGCCGACTTCCATTTCGACGCGCGAGCTCTGGTCGGTGAACAGCTTGTCGCCCGTGCCGAGCGGCCGGTTGAGATTGGCCTCCACCCAGCCGTCACCGCCGGCGGGCTGGAAGCTTACGTCGCCACGAATGAAGCTCAAGCGGGCGACGCGATCCGGCGGATCGTCCTGCGGTCCTGCGTCCTGTGCGAAGGCGGGTATCGCCGACGCAAAAAGCGCCAATCCGAGCGCGGCGAGCAACGCCTTGCGGATGGAACGACGCGGTGTGCACATGTGATCGTTTCTCCTATGCCTACGCCATTCGCGACTACGGTGGGGAAGCCCCAGAAACTGTCCTTCCGTCCGCGCCTGACAGGCTGGGGCCATCACAACGTAAACGGCCTGAATGCACCCCTTCCAGGACGTTTGCTTTGCGAAGCCTGACAAGCGTACTCAGCCGCGATTCAGCGCTTTGTGCCGAATACGTCACTCCACGGCTGCCGACGCCGCTCCGGCACGGCTTGCGGACGCCGCCGAGGCGCCGCTACGCTGTCGCGACGCGGGTGTCGTCTAATGGTAAGACAGCAGCTTCCCAAGCTGCGAACGTGGGTTCGATTCCCATCACCCGCTCCAACCCCAACGCCATCATACCCTTCAGAGTGCCGCGCCGATGCAGTCTGCCGAACCGGTCATCCTCGGTTGGCGCGAATGGATCGCGCTGCCGGCGCTCGGCATTGTCGCGGCGGTGCTCGGCATTGTGAAAACGATGGGTTCGATCAACGAGCCGCCGGAAGTGCTG
>CALFNI010000661.1 GCA_937902695.1 uncultured Rhodanobacteraceae bacterium | reverse complement strand
GGCCGAGGCGCTGATCCACGGCATCCTGCAGTTGCAGAAGAAGATCCGCCGCACCCACACGATCGCGCGCTGAGGTGGGCATGACGACGCAAGCGACCACCTCGTTGGCCGAGCGCCTTGTGGCGCGTTTCGGTGACACCCTGGCTTCGGTCAAGACCGTGCGTGGCGAGACCACCATCGAACTGGCGCCCGGCGACCTGATCGCCGTGGCCACCGCGCTGCGCGACGAGGCCGAGTTCCGCTTCAGCGAACTGATCGACGTGTGCGGCGTGGACCATCTGGGCTACGGACAGGTGGAGTGGGATACCGAAGACGTGTCCAGCACCAGCTTCTCGCGCGGCGTGGAAGGGCAGGCCATCGGTCGTTTCAGCTGGGACGAACGTCCGCATGACGTGAACATTCCACGCCGTTACGCCTCGGTGGTGCATCTGCTCTCGATCCAGCACAACCGGCGTGTGCGCCTGCGCGTGTACTGCGAAGACGATGTTGCGCCGCTGGTGCCGTCGCTGGTGGGCGTGTGGCCGTCGGCCAACTGGTTCGAGCGCGAGGCATTCGATCTGTACGGCATTCTTTACGATGGCCATCCCGACCTTCGCCGCATCCTCACCGACTACGGCTTCGTCGGCCATCCGTTCCGCAAGGATTTCCCGCTGATCGGCAACGTCGAGGTGCGCTACGACCCCGAGAAGAAACGCGTGATCTACGAACCCGTGACGTCGGTCGAGCCGCGCGTGCTCGTGCCGCGCACGATCCGCGACGACTCGCGCTACGAGCAGGCGAAGGCGGAGCAGGGTCCGGCTTCTGGGCAGAAATGATGAAAGGCAAAGCTGAAAGACTGAACCACGAAGAACACGAAGAGCACGAAGGAAAAGCTCCTTCCGTTCTTCTCTCTTCGTGTTCTTCGTGGTCTTCGTGGTTCAATCTTTTCCTTTGATGTAGTTCAGGAAATCATGCAGGAAATCAGGAACTACACGATGAACTTCGGGCCGCAGCATCCGGCGGCCCACGGCGTGCTGCGTCTCGTGCTCGAGATGGACGGCGAGACGGTCATGCGCGCCGACCCGCACATCGGCCTCCTGCACCGCGCGACCGAGAAGCTCGCCGAATCGAAGCCGTTCAACCAGACGATCGGCTACATGGATCGGCTGGATTACGTCTCGATGATGTGCAACGAGCATGCATACGTGCGTGCGATCGAGAACCTGCTCGGCGTCACCGTGCCCGAGCGCGCGCAGTGGATCCGTACGATGTTCGACGAGATCACGCGCATCCTGAACCACCTGATGTGGATCGGCTCGAACGCGCTCGACCTCGGCGCGATGGCCGTGTTCCTCTACGCGTTCCGCGAGCGCGAGGAGCTGATGGACTGCTACGAAGCGGTCTCCGGCGCGCGCATGCACGCGACCTATTACCGCCCGGGCGGCGTCTATCGCGACCTGCCCGAGCAGATGCCGCAATACAACGAATCGCGCTGGCACAAGGGCGAGGATCTCAAGCGCATCAACGCCTGGCGGCAAGGCTCGATGCTGGACTACCTCGACGCATTCACCGACGATTTCCCGAAGCGCGTCGACGAATACGAGGAGCTGCTGACCGCGAACCGCATCTGGAAGCAGCGCACGGTCGACATCGGGATCATCTCGCCCGAACAGGCGCTGGCGTGGGGCATGTCCGGTCCGATGCTGCGCGGCTCGGGCATCGAATGGGACCTGCGCAAGAAGCAGCCGTACGCGAAATACGCGGAAGTCGATTTCGACATTCCGGTCGGCGTCACCGGCGACTGCTACGACCGCTATCTCGTGCGCGTCGAGGAGATGCGCCAGTCGAACCGCATCATCAAGCAGTGCGTGAAGGGGCTGCGCGCGAACGCGGGCCCGACGATGATCCGCAACTACAAGGTGGTGCCGCCGTCCCGTGTCGAGATGAAGGACGACATGGAAGCGCTGATCCATCACTTCAAGCTGTTCACCGAAGGCTACTGCGTGCCGGCCGGCGAGACGTACGCCGCCGTCGAGGCGCCGAAGGGCGAGTTCGGCGTGTACCTGATATCGGACGGCGCGAACAAGCCGTTTCGCCTCAAGTGCCACGCGCCGAGCTTCGTGCATCTGTCGTCGATGGACGCGATCGTGCGCGGCCACATGCTGCCGGACGTCGTCGCCATGATCGGCACGTACGATGTCGTGTTCGGAGAGGTCGACCGATGAAGGCGACGGGCACCTACCAGGAGGTCAAGGACGTCGACCCGATGGTCGAGCTCAGCGCGGCGACGCGCGGGCGCATCGACCACTGGATCGCGAAGTTCCCGCCGGAACGCAAGCGCTCGGCGCTGATCCAGGGCCTCATGGCCGCGCAGGAGCAGAACGACGGGTTCCTTACCGACGAGCTGACGACGGCCGTCGCGAAATACCTGAATCTGCCGCCGGTCTGGGCGTACGAGATCGCGACGTTCTACTCGATGTTCGAGACGAGCCCGGTCGGACGCAACAACGTCGCGATCTGCACGAACATTTCCTGCTGGCTCAACGGGGCCGAGGACATCGTGCGCCATTGCGAGAAGAAGCTCGGCGTCAGGCTCGGCGAATCGACCGCGGATGGACGGATCTATCTCAAGCCCGAGGAAGAATGCCTCGCGGCGTGCTGCGGCGCGCCGATGATGGTCGTCAACGGGCACTACCACGAGAACCTGACGACCGAAACGGTCGACCGGATTCTCGACGAATTGAAATAAGCGACGTCATGCCCGCTCGTGCGGGAATGACGGCAGAAGGAAGGTTTCGAGAACGAACATGGCATACGGCCCCGCACCGCAGGACCATCAGGTCGTCTACACCACGCTGCATTTCGATCAGCCGTGGACGCTCGAGAATTACCTGAAGGTCGACGGCTGGAAGGCGTGGAAGAAGATCCTCGCCGACAAGCCCGACCCGGCCACGATCATCGACGAGGTCAAGAAAAGCTCGTTGCGCGGCCGCGGCGGCGCCGGCTTTCCGACCGGCCTCAAGTGGTCGTTCATGCCGCGCAGCGCGCCGGGCCAGAAATACATCCTCTGCAACTCCGACGAATCCGAGCCCGGCACGGCGAAGGATCGCGACATCCTGCGCTTCAATCTGCATTCGGTGCTCGAGGGCCTCGCGATCGCGTGCTATTCGACCGGTTCGACCGTGGCCTACAACTACCTTCGCGGCGAGTT
>CALFNI010000660.1 GCA_937902695.1 uncultured Rhodanobacteraceae bacterium | reverse complement strand
CGCCGCGCTCGAAGCGGTGCGCCGCGTCGCTCGACAGCGCAAGCTCGCGCGCGCGGCCCATGATGGCGGGCGGCGCGAAATGCGCGGCCTCGAAGAACACGTCGTGCGTCGTCTCGGTGACGCGCGAGTCGAAGCCGCCCATGACGCCGCCGAGCGCGATCGCGCTGTCGTCGTCGGCGATGACGAGGAACTTCTCGGTGAGCGCGTGCTCGCTGCCGTCGAGGAGCTTCAGCGTCTCGCCGCGTCTTGCGCGGCGCACGACGACGGTGCCGGTCACCTTCGCGTTGTCGAACGCATGCAGCGGCTGGCCGAGCTCGATCATGACGTAGTTGGTGATGTCGACGACCGCGCTGATCGGACGCAGCCCCGACCGGCGCAGGCGCTCGGCGAGCCAGAACGGCGTCTTCGCGGCGGGATCGATGCCTTCGATCACGCGGCCGAGATAGCGCGGGCAGTCGGCGCCGGCGTCGAGGCGGACCGCGCGCTTCGTCCCGATTGCGTCAGGTTGCGGCTTGATGGCGGGCGGATGGAACGGCGATGCGAAGAGTGCTCCGACGTCGCGCGCGAGACCGTGCACGCTGAGGCAGTCGGGGCGATTCGGCGTCAGCTTCAGCTCGATGCTCGCATCCGGCAGGCCGAGGTAGTTCGCGAGCGAGGCGCCGACCGGCGCGTCGGCCGGCAATTCCATCAGGCCCGACGCGTCGGCGTCGATGCCGAGTTCCTTCGCCGAGCACAGCATGCCGTGCGAATCGACGCCGCGCAGTGCCGCCTGCCTGATCTCGATGCCATTCGGCAAGTTCGCGCCGATCCTCGCGAGGGGTGCCTTGAGCCCGACGCGCGCGTTCGGCGCGCCGCAGACGATCTGGAGCTTTTCGCCACCGTCGATCGACACGTCGCAGACGCGCAGCTTGTCCGCGTTCGGATGCTTTTCGCAGCCGACGATTTCGGCGACGACGACGCCGTCGAGCGCCGCGCCGAGCGGCTCGACGCCTTCGACTTCGAGCCCGGACATCGTGAGCTTATGCACGAGCGCATCGCGATCGACGGCGATGTCGACGAGCGAGCGGAGCCAGTTTTCGGAGAATTTCATCGTTCTATCCGTCGTTCCCGCCAAAGCGGGAATCTAGTGTCTTCCATGCGCCGAAGGCGCTGGGTCCCCGCTTTCGCGGGGACGACGAAATGGCTGTTACGCGAACTGCTTGAGAAACCGCAGGTCGTTCTCGAAGAACTGCCTGAGATCGCCGACGCCGTAGCGCAGCATCGCGAAGCGCTCGACGCCCATGCCGAATGCGAACCCGGTGTATTTCTCGGGATCGATGTCGCACGCGCGCATCACGTTCGGGTGCACCATGCCGCAGCCGAGCACTTCGAGCCACGACGTGGTGCCGTCTTCGCGATCCCAGCGGATGTCGACTTCGGCGCCGGGCTCGACGAACGGGAAATAGCTCGGCCGGAAGCGCATCTCGAAATCGCGCTCGAAGAACGCGCGCACGAACTCGGCGAGCGTGCCTTTCAGATCGGCGAAGGTGACGCCTTCGGCGATCAGCAGGCCCTCGACCTGATGGAACATCGGCGAGTGCGTCTGATCCGAATCGCTGCGGTACACCTTGCCGGCGGCGATGAGACGGATCGGCGGCGTCCTGCCTTTGGCCGCGCGGATCTGCACGGGCGAGGTGTGCGTGCGCAGCAGGCGTCCGTCGGCAAAATAGAACGTGTCGTGCATCGCGCGCGCCGGGTGGTGCGGCGGGAAGTTCAGCGCTTCGAAGTTGTGGTAGTCGTCCTCGATCTCGGGACCGTCGGCGACGTCGTAGCCGAGGCGCGCGAAGATCTCGGTCATGCGATCGAGCGTGCGCGTGATCGGATGCAGGCCGCCACGCTCGCCGCGGCGGCCGGGCAGCGTGATGTCGATGCGCTCGGAGGCGAGGCGGCGATCGAGCGCGGCCTTTTCGAGCGTCGCCTTGCGCACGGCGATCGCGTCGGCGATCTCGTCCTTCGCACGATTGACCTCGGCGCCGCGCGCCTTGCGCTCGTCGGGCGGCAAGGCGCCGAGCGATTTGAGCGCCGCGGTGATCGCGCCGTTCTTGCCGAGCAGCGCGACGCGGAGCGCGTCGAGCGACTCGAGCGAGTCGGCGGCGCCGATGTCGTCGAGCGAGCGGGTGATTTCGGCGAGTGTGGTCATTGATCCATCCTCGTCGTTCCCGCGCAAGCGGGAACCTAGCGACGTTCTCATGCGCCGAAGGCGCTGGGTCCCCGCTTTCGCGGGGACGACGATGAAAGTTGTCTGGAAACAAAAACGGGAAGGAAGCCGAGGCCTCCTTCCCGCGTGGTCAAGCTCTCACGATCGTCCGTCGAAGAACCTTTGAATCCGCGGCCACGGATGGCCGCTTTGGCTCTCGCGATCAGGACGATCGCAAAACTCAAGCCGCCAGACCGGCCTTCGCTTTGTCGGCCAGCGCGCCAAACGCCTTGATGTCGTGCACGGCGATGTCGGCGAGCACCTTGCGGTCGACCGTGATGCCGGCCTTCTTGAGTCCGTTCATCAGGCGGCTGTAGCTCATGCCGTACTGGCGAGCGGCCGCGTTGATGCGCACGATCCAGAGCGCGCGGAAATTGCGCTTCTTCTGCTTGCGGCCGATGTAGGCGTACTGCAGCGCCTTGGTGACCGCCTGCTTGGCGACGCGATAAACCTTGCGGCGCGCGTTGTAATAGCCCTTGGCCTTGCCGATGAGCTTCCTGTGCCGACGATGGGCGGTGACGCCACGCTTGACTCGTGCCATGGTCGTCTCCCCTTACGCGTACGGCAGCATGCGCGCGACGCGGCCGGCGTCTTCCTTGCGCACATGGTTGGTGGCACGCAGGCCGCGCTTACGCTTCGTGGCCTTCTTCGTGAGGATGTGGCTCTTGAACGCGTGTCCGCACTTGAACTTGCCGGACGCCGTCTTGCGGAACCGCTTGGCAGCGGCCCGATTGGTCTTGATCTTGGGCATGGCCCAACTCCTTTGTCGTGTTTTAGTAC
>CALFNI010000659.1 GCA_937902695.1 uncultured Rhodanobacteraceae bacterium | reverse complement strand
CGTTCGCCGCGCAGCACCGCGTGCGCTTCGGCGCGCGTCGCCACGCACGGACCCGAGCCGAGGAGCGGCTTGCGTGCCGATTCGCTCAGCGCGAGCACCGACACGATCCCGATCAGCGAGGCGCCCATCAGGTAGTACGCGGGCATCATCAGGTTGCCGGTCGAGTTCACGAGCCATGCGGTGACGAGCGGCGTCGTGCCGCCGAAGAGCGATACCGAAATGTTGAAGCCGATGGCGAGCGCGCCATAGCGGATCTTCGTCGGAAAGAGCGCAGGCAGCGCCGACGGCATCACGCCTGTGAAGCACGACAGCAGCGTGCCCAGAATCAGCAGGCCGAGGAACACCGGCAGCATCGCGCCGGTACGGATCAGCAGCAGCGACGGGATCGACAGCAGCAACAGGCCCACGCAGCCCGCCAGCATCACCGGCTTGCGGCCGACACGGTCCGACAGACGGCCGGCATACAGCGTCATCGGCATCATCAGCACCATCACGACCAGCACGAGAAAGAGACCGTGCGTTTCGTTGAAGTTGAGCGTCGCGGACAGATAGCTCGGCAGATACGACAGCGCCATGTAGTCGGTCACGTTGAAAATCAGCACGAGGCCGACGCACAGCAGGAGCGGCTTCCAGTGCTGCGCGAGCAGATCGCGCAGCGACTGCTTCGGCGCGGCCTTGTCCTCGGCTTCGCGCTGCTCGGCCTGCTTCTTGAACGCGGGCGTTTCCTCGAGCTTCAGCCGGATGTACAGGCCCACGAGACCCAGCGGACCCGCGATCAGGAACGGCACACGCCAGCCCCACGAAAGCAGCGCGTCGTGCGAGAGCGCCGCGGTCAGCACGGCCACCGTGCCCGCGCCGAGCACATAGCCGATCAGCGTGCCGAATTCGAGGAAGCTGCCCATGAAGCCGCGCTTGCGGTCGGTCGAGAACTCCGCGATGAAGGTCGCCGCGCCGCCGTATTCGCCGCCGGTCGAGAAGCCCTGCACGAGACGCGCGACGAGCAGCAGCACCGGCGCGAAGATGCCGATCGACGTGTAGCTGGGAATCAGGCCGATGGCGAACGTGCCGAGCGCCATCATGATCATCGTCATCGCGAGCACGCGCTGACGGCCGATGCGGTCACCCAGCGGGCCAAACACCATGCCGCCGATCGGGCGCACGAGGAACGCGGCCGCGAACGTGCCGAATGTGGCGATCAACTGCGCGGACGGGCTGCTCGACGGGAAGAACACCTTGCCGAGCGTGACGGCGATGTAGCTGTACACGCCAAAGTCGAACCATTCCATCGCGTTGCCGAGCGCCATCGCGCCGCCGGCACGCTTGAGAAGGGATTTGTCGACGATCGTGATGTCGTCGAGGGTCAGGACGTTGTCCTTGTTGTGATGTCGCCAGAAGCCGTTGCTGGAAGCGGTCAAGGTTGATACTCCAATGACTGCGGCTGAAACGCATGAGCGATCCGCCACGGTTGCCGGGAAAGTGCAGTTTCGCGAAAACGTTTTCTCACCGTGAGGCCAGGGGCCGCACGCGGACGAAAAAAAGAAACGTCCGTGCCTCGCGAGGAGGGTCGCGAAATTGCACTCGTTCGAGTTGCTGCTGACTGTTGCACCTGCGTGGCCGTGGAAGGGGGGCAGATGCATGAGGACGCTGAACAGGACAGGTTGCCCGCCCGCGCCACTGAAAGGCTTGAAACGAAAAAGGCCGGTGATTTATCGCGATTCCACAGGGAAAGCGCGATGCGACCGACAAGCCTTCTTGTATAAAAACTATTCAACCCCGACCGGCTGGCCTCTGTTCGATACAGGTTGACCGGTTGTGAATTGAACGCGAATGAAGGTGGATTGCTGTTGAAACGAGGCACATAGTAGCACGATGACGGCGGATCGTGCAAACGTGCCGGCCGGCCGGGGGCGCTCCGGCCTTGCTCAATCCCATGCCTGGCGGGCGATCGGGCGAATCGGGCGGGTCTGAAAAAACGGCGTGAAAGCGGGGCGGTGAGCAGTGCGAGCGGGGGCACTTTTGCGCGTGGCGAGGGTGAAAACCCGGCGCAAAAGCGCTGCGTTCCGGGCAAAAAAAAATCCGCGCGGGCGCGCGGATTTTTCTCGAAGTCGGTGGCAATCAGCCTTGCGGCGGCGGCACGTAGCCCGCGGCCTGATCGGCGCCTTCGCCGAAGAAAAACTTCTCCGTCTGCTTCATCAAGTACTGACGGGCGCGCGGATCGGCCATGTTCAGGCGGTTTTCGTTGATCAGCATGGTCTGCTGCTTGAGCCACGCCTGCCAGGCTTCCTTCGAGATGCCTTCATAGATGCGCTTGCCGAGTTCGCCCGGCAGCGGCGGAAAATCGAGGCCTTCGGCTTCCTTGCCGAGCTTCGCGCATTGAACCATACGAGCCATGCTGTGCTTCTCCTGTATCAGTGTGGGGCGGCAGTCGCGTTGTATATAGGGTCGTTCAGAGCTGTTTCATCAGCACGAGCGATTTGCGCTGCCAGTTATAGAGCCGGCGACGGTCTTCAGGCAGGTCATCGACCGTGACCTTCACGAAGCCGCGCTTCAGGAACCAGTGTTCGGTGCGGGTCGTCAGCACGAAAATGCGTGTCAGGCCGCGCGCGCGCGCGCGCTGTTCGATGCG
>CALFNI010000658.1 GCA_937902695.1 uncultured Rhodanobacteraceae bacterium | reverse complement strand
CAACGAACTGCTCGACAGCGAAAGCGTCGCCGAGACGATCGTAGACGTGCGCCGCGACGTCGTGATGGAGGTGGTGCGCCGCTTCGTGCCGGCCGATTCGGTCGACGAGCAGTGGGATCTCGCGGGCCTCGAGCGCGAGCTCGAATCGGAGTTCGGGCTCAAGCTCGACCTCAAGTTCTGGATCGAAGGCAAGCAGGACGTCGATTCGCGCGACGTGCTCGAGTACGTGCAGGAGAACGTCGAGCGCATGTTCCGCGAGAAGGAAGCGATGGTCGGCTCCGAAGTCATGCGCGCGCTCGAAAAGCACGTGATGCTATCGTTGCTCGACAACGCATGGAAGGAGCACCTGGCGAGCATGGATTACCTGCGCCAGGGCATTTACCTGCGCGGCTATGCGCAGAAGCAGCCCAAGCAGGAGTTCAAGCGCGAAGCGTTCGAGCTCTTCGAGCTGATGCTCGAGCGCGTCAAGCACGAGATCATCCAGCTGCTGGCGCGCGTGCGCATCCGCAACGAAAACGAAGTGCAGGCGATGGAGGAGCAGCAGCAGCGCCAGGCGCAGGCGCGCCAGCTGCAGTTCCAGCACGCCGAAGCCGGCGGCCTGCCGGCCGGCGAACCCGAGCCGCAGGCCGAGCCGCGCGTCACGCTGGCAGCGCAGACGCCGGTGCAGCGCGACGCGCCGAAGGTCGGCCGCAATGATCCGTGCCCGTGCGGCTCGGGCAAGAAGTACAAGCACTGCCACGGCCAGCTCAGCTGAGTCGACGCCGCGGCGCGCCACCGACCGTCATGCCCGCGAAAGCGGGCATCCATTTCCGGCGGTGACGAAACAGAATGGATTCCCGCCTTCGCGGGAATGACGTCGATATGGCCGACTCCCCGATTCACGTCGTTGCCGGCGTCCTGCGCGACGCGCAAGGCCGCGT
This sequence comes from uncultured Rhodanobacteraceae bacterium, assembly GCA_937902695.1. GTDB lineage: Bacteria > Pseudomonadota > Gammaproteobacteria > Xanthomonadales > Rhodanobacteraceae > Dokdonella_A. Next base: position 1,561 of record CALFNI010000658.1, on the reverse strand, counting down.
GCTCGTCGCGCAGCGTCCCGCCGGCAAGCACCTCGCCGGCTTCTGGGAGTTCCCGGGCGGCAAGCGCGATCCCGGCGAGACGCCGCCCGATGCGCTGCGTCGCGAGCTCGCCGAGGAGCTCGGCATCCGCGTCGACGCTGCCGAACCGCTGATCGCGGTGCCATGGACGTATCCCGAAAAGCGCATCGTGCTCGATGCGTGGATCGTCACCGCGTACACGGGCGAAGTGCATGCGCGCGAGCACGAGGCGTTGCGCTGGGTCGATCCTGCCGAGCTTGCGACGCTCCCGATGCCGCCGGCCGATGTGCCCATCGTCACCGCGCTGCGTTTGCCGGATCGCTATCTCATCACGCCGCCGCTTGCGTCGAGCGCGCGCGCTGTCGTCCTCGACGGGATCGAGCACGCGTGTCGCGCCGGCATTCGACTCATCCAGTTCCGGCAGCCCGCGTGGACGCGACGCGAGACCGAATCGGGCGCGATCGATGCGCGTGCGATCTGCATGCGCCACGGCGCCGCACTGCTCGTCAACGGCGACATCGAGATCGCTCTTCGATGCGATCCCGCCGGCGTCCATCTCCCCGCGCGCATGGCGCGAACGCTCGACCGGCGGCCACTGCCTGCGGATCGATGGTTCGCCGTCTCATGCCACGACGAAGCCGAGCTCGCGCATGCCGCGCGCATCGGCGCCGACTTTGCGACGCTGGCGCCGGTCGCGACGACACCGACCCATCCCGATGCGGCGCCGCTCGGCTGGCCGCGCTTCGCCGCGCTCACCGCGGCGGCGCCGCTGCCGGTGTACGCGCTCGGCGGAATGGGTCCGGCCGATATCGCGACGGCACGCCGCAACGGCGGGCAGGGCATCGCGGCGATCCGCGCGCTCTGGCCCTGACGCCCGCGTCGGCCGGCCCGTCCGGAAAGTGGGCCAAAGCCCACCCTGCCGGTATGATCGCAAGGCCTTGGGGAAGGTCGCGCATGAAGCTCGTCATCCAGATTCCCTGCTACAACGAAGCGGCCTCGCTGCCGCTGACGCTCGCGCATCTGCCGCGCGAAGTCCCGGGCTGCGACACGGTCGAGTGGCTCGTGATCGACGACGGTTCCGCCGACGACACCGCCGCCGTCGCCGAGCGTCTCGGCGTCGACCGCGTCGTCCGCCACCCGGTCAACCGCGGCCTCGCGGCAGCATTCATGACCGGGCTCGAAACCGCCATCGCGGAAGGCGCCGACATCATCGTCAACACCGACGCCGACAATCAGTACGATGCGCGCGACATCGAGACGCTCGTGCGCCCGATCATCGAGCGTCGTGCCGAGATGGTCATCGGCGCGCGGCCGATCGGCGACACCGAGCATTTCTCATGGCTCAAGAAGAAGCTGCAGGGCCTCGGCAGCGCGGTCGTGCGCGCCGCGAGCAACACGCGCGTCGCCGACGCGCCGAGCGGATTCCGCGCGTTCACGCGCGAGGCCGCGCAGCGGCTCAACGTGTTCTCGTCGTACACCTACACGCTCGAGACGATCATCCAGGCCGGCCACAGCAACATCCGCGTGCTGTCGGTGCCGATCC
>CALFNI010000657.1 GCA_937902695.1 uncultured Rhodanobacteraceae bacterium | reverse complement strand
GTGATCAAGCTCGCCGGTGGCGAGCCGGCGAACTTCCTCGACGTCGGCGGCGGCGCGACCAAGGAGCGCGTCACCGAGGCGTTCAAGCTGATCCTCTCCTCGGACAGGGTGCGCGCGATCCTCGTCAACATCTTCGGCGGCATCGTGCGCTGCGATCTCATCGCCGAGGGCATCATCGCGGCGGTCAAAGAGGTCGGGCTCAAGATTCCGGTCGTCGTGCGCCTGCAGGGCACGAACGTCGAGAAGGGGCGCGAATTGCTCGCCAATTCGGGGCTCGCGATCACGCCGGCCGATGATCTCAACGACGCCGCGCAGAAAGCCGTCGCGGCCGTGAAGAAGGCCGCCTGATCCCACGCGCCGTCATTCCCGCGAAAGCGGGAATCGATCTTCGACGGCGCCGAAAGCAACATGGATTCCCGCTTTCGCGGGAATGACGGCGAGCGATGGCTCGTCCGGACAACGAAAAGGTTTCGACATGAGCGTTCTGGTCAACAAAAACACCAAAGTCATCTGCCAGGGCTTCACCGGCCAGCAGGGCACGTTCCACTCCGAGCAGGCGATCGAGTACGGCACGAAGCTCGTCGGCGGCGTCACGCCCGGCAAGGGCGGCACCGAGCATGTCGGCCTTCCGGTGTTCAACACGGTGCAGGACGCGGTCAACGACACCGGCGCCGACGCGTCGATGATCTTCGTGCCGCCGCCGTTCGCGGCCGATGCGATCATGGAAGCGGCCGACGCCGGCATCCGCGTCATCGTCGCGATCACCGAAGGCATTCCGGTGCTCGACATGCTGCGCGTCAAGAACGTCCTGAAGAAATATCCCGAGACCGTGCTGATCGGCCCGAACTGCCCCGGCATCATCACGCCGGGCGAGTGCAAGATCGGCATCATGCCGGGGCACATCCACAAGCCCGGCAAGGTCGGCATCGTCTCGCGCTCGGGCACGCTGACCTACGAAGCCGTGTTCCAGACGACGAACGTCGGCCTCGGCCAGTCGACGGTCATCGGCATCGGCGGCGATCCGATCAACGGCCTCAGCTTCATCGACTGCCTGAAGCTCTTCCAGGACGATGCGCAGACCGAAGGCATCATCATGGTCGGCGAGATCGGCGGCAGCGCCGAAGAGGAAGCGGCCGAGTTCATCGAGGAATACGTCACCAAGCCCGTCGTCTCGTTCATCGCGGGCGCGTCCGCGCCGGCCGGCAAGCGCATGGGCCACGCGGGCGCGATCATCTCGGGCGGCAAGGGCACCGCCGCCGCGAAGTTCGCCGCGCTCGAGAAGGCGGGCGTCACGACCGTCAAATCCCCCGCCGATCTCGGCAAGACGCTCGCCGCGCGCATGGGCAGGCACTGACACGCGCCCAAGCTGAACGGCGCAGGCGTTTTCCTACGCAAGGAACCGCCGCATTCGTGCGGCGCGTGTCGGACTTTCACGGCTTTTCGCGTTTCTCCCCGGTTACGATAGTTCGGGATGCCGGCAAGGGCATTGGGGAGATGGGGAATGCGTCGATTCGTCGTCGCGCCGCTGGTCGCGGTGCTCACGCTTGCGTCCGCGGCGCCGCCCTGGCCCGACCAGTCCGACGGCACGCCGTCGGTCACCAATCCCTCGATTCCGCTTTCGTACGTCGGCAACGACGCGAGCGTCTCGTTCGGCATCAACGAGGACGGCCACAGCGAAGGCCAGCTGATGGGCGTGTTCGCGCGCAACAACGAGCGCGCCGCGGTCGGCCAGCTCTGGTGGGACCAGAGCGGCGCCGGCGGCTTCCAGGGCGATTTCAACTGGCTCTGGGGCATGGACGCGCTCTACGCACGCACGCATCCCGACGAGGCCACCGTCGCGCGCCTCAGCTTCGCGCTCGACCAGAACGGCGAGCATGACCGGAAGGCCACCGTCGGCTTCGGCATCGAGCGCCGCGCGTTTTCGGTCGAGGCCTATCTCGCCTCCGGCTTCAGCGGCGCGCGCCGTTCGGATACCCAGCTGGCGAACGCGCTGCAGACGATCAGCGGCACCGACGACATCGGCGACTACACGCAGGTCGTCACCACGACCACCGAGAGCGTTTTCGACCGCAAGCCTTACGGCACCGAGATCGGATTCCAGGCGAGCCACTTCTTCGAGGCGACCTCGACGCGCCTCCACGGCGGATTCGGCCTCCAGGACGGCAGCGGCGGCGCGCGCGCGAACACGTTCTCGCTCGGCGTCGACACGCCGCTCGGCACGCGCGGCTGGGGCCTCTCGGGCCTCGCCGAGCACGTCGAAAAGCGCGGCAGCCTCGACCAGGACCAGAGCGACGATCGCGTCGCGCTGTACCTTCGCTACGAGTTCGGCGCGCACGGTTCGTTCGCGCCGACCAGCCAGCTCGAGGATCCCGCCTGGATCTCGCGCTCGCTCGCGCGTCCGTCGAGCGCGCATCCGCGCACCGTCGAGTCGTACCGCACGCGCAAGACCGAGAACGTCACGACGACGCGCAGCCCGAAGAACTACACGAACCATTTCCCGCTCGCGCAGAACGACAGCGCGAGCGTGACCAACGGCAGCTCCGTCACGATTCCCGTCCTGCAGAACGACAGCGATCCCGACGGCGACGCGCTCGCGATCAGCGCGGTGACGCAACCCGCGCACGGCATCGCGACGATCGCCGGCGCGTCGATCGTATACACGCCGGGCGCGGCGTTCACCGGCACCGACTCGTTCCGCTACACGATCGGCGACGGCAAGGGCGGCGTCGCGAGCGCGATCGTGACGATCACGGTTTCCGGCGCGCCCAATCGCCCGCCGCAGGCAGTGGCCGACAACGCGACGACGCCATTCGGCCGTCCCGTCACGATCGACGTGCTCGCGAACGACCGCGATCCCGACGGCAACGCCCTGACGATCGCGAGCGTCACGCAGCCCGCGGGCGGCAGCGTCGCGATCCGCGGCACGACGCTGGTGTTCACGCCGGCGCCCGGCTTCTCGGGCACCGCGCGTTTCACCTACACGATCGACGACGGCGACGGCGGCTCGAGCTCGGCGAGCGTCACGGTGTCCGTCGCGGTCCAGCCGAACCGGCCGCCGGTCGCCGCGACCGACGCGGCGACGACCGCGTTCGGCACCCCGGTCACGATCGCCGTGCTCGCGAACGACAGCGATCCCGACGGCGATCCGCTGTCGGTCAGCGCGGTGACGCTGCCGGCGCACGGCGCCGCCGTCATCAGCGGCACCCGCATCGTCTATTCGCCAGAGGCCGGCTACGCGGGGCCGGACAGCTTCGGCTACACGATCAGCGACGGCCGCGGCGGCAGCGCAAGCGCAACCGTCACGGTGACCGTCACGGCGCAGCCGAACCGTCCACCGGTTGCGGTCAACGATGCCGCGACGACGTTCGCCGGCCAGCCCGTCACCGTCGCCGTGCTCGCCAACGACAGCGATCCCGACGGCGACACGCTGACGATCGTCGGCGTCACGGCGCCGGCGAACGGCACGGTTGCCGCGACGGCGACCAACGTCACCTACACGCCGGCGCCGCGCTTCACCGGCACCGACACGTTCACGTACACGATCGACGACGGCCGCGGCGGCACGGCGACGGCGACGGTCACGGTGACGGTCGGCCCGCCGCCGAACCGCCCGCCCGTCGCGGTCAACGACGCGGCGACGACGACGTCGGGCCAGCCCGTCACCGTCGACGTCATCGCGAACGACAGCGATCCCGACGGCGATCCCCTGACCGTGCAGAGCGTGACCGCGCCGGCGCTCGGCACGGCGCAGATCAGCGGGAACCAGGTCGTCTACACGCCGGCCGCCGGCGTGCTCGGCACCGATACGTTCAACTACACGATCAACGACGGCCGCGGCGGCACCGCGACCGCGAGCGTGACGATCACGATCACGGCGCCCATCAACCGCCCGCCCGTCGCGGTCGACGACAACGCCGCGACCGCGGTGAGCACGCCCGTCCTCATCGACGTGCTCGCCAACGACAGCGATCCCGACGGCGATCCGTTGACGATCGTCAGCGTGACACAGCCGGCGAACGGCGTCGCGACGATCGCGAACGGCGAGATCAGCTACCAGCCGCAGCGCGGCTTTACGGGCACCGTGACGTTCCAGTACACGATCAGCGACGGCCGCGGCGGCACCGCGACCGCGACGGTCACCGTCGTCGTGGGCTGACGCGGCGCCGCTGCGCTGCGTCGGTTACCATTGCATTTCAGCCGGCGAAAACACATATCGGACCGGCGCCGCACTGACCGATCCGATCGATGCCGACACTCCGTTTCGCGCTCGCCCAGATGGATTTTCCGGTGGGCGCCGTCGCGGCGAACGCCGCACGCATGCGCACGCTGACCGCCGTGGCGCGCGACGGCGGCGCCGCGCTCGTCGTGTTTCCCGAGCTCGCGATCTGCGGCTATCCGCCGGAAGACCTGCTGCTGCGCCCGAGCTTTCTCGCCGCGTGCGCCCGCGAGATCGATGCGCTCGCCGCCGCGACGAACGGCGTCGCGGCCTACGTCGGCCATCCGCACGCGCAAGGCGAGGTCTACAACGCGGGCAGCCTCCTGCGCGGCGGCGCGATCGAAGTCACGTACCACAAGCAGGCGCTGCCGAACTACACGGTGTTCGACGAGAAGCGCTACTTCCGCCCCGGCCACGAAGCGCAGGTCGTCGAGATCGGCGGCGTGCGCGTCGGATTGCTCGTCTGCGAGGACATCTGGGAAGCCGAGCCCGCGGCACGCGCCGCGCGCGCCGGCGCCGAGATGCTCATGGTCATCAATGCGTCGCCGTTCGACATCCCGCAGGCGAAGACGCGCGAGGATCTGCTCGCGCGACGCGCGCGCGAGAACGACATCGAGATCGCGTAC
>CALFNI010000656.1 GCA_937902695.1 uncultured Rhodanobacteraceae bacterium | reverse complement strand
TTCCGATCTAGAGGTGCGGCAGGCGCCTCGTGCCCGCCCGCTGCCCGCCGCAGCGCCTGGAGCCATTGCGCCGGCGCCTGCATCGATCGCGTTCGTCGCGATGCGTCATGCAGGAATCGGCGAAACCCCAGGCCGGTCTCCGGGCTTGCAGGTTGCGTGCGGATGCACGTCGGCCGGATCGCCTTCCCGCGTCATGCAGTGGCGTCGAGATCCGGTTTGGCCTGCTTACCGTTGCGGGGGCAGCGCCGGATTTGAGTCGAAGACTCGCACCGGCTTCCCGTTTCACCCGTTCCGCCGGCTGGCGGGCAGGGCACCTGTGGCGGCGCGCAGTGTAGGAGCGGCGGGCGCGCGCGGCAAGTCGACGGCGACGCGTCAGTCCCGATCGGTCGCGGTGCGCACCGCGACGAGCTCGTCGTCGTCGCCGACCTCGACGGCGATTTCGATCGGGCGGCAGCAGACCGCGCAATCCTCGACGTACTTCTGCGAGCCGGCGGAAAGGTCGACCTGCGTCGAGAAGCTTTCGCCGCAGTAGGGACAATCGATCGTGATGAGCTCGAGCATGGCGTTCAGTCCGGCAGGAACAGCGCGATAAGGTCGTTGAGGAAGCGGCGGCCGGATTCGCTCGGGCGCAGCGCGTGCACATCGGATTCGAGCCAGCCGCGCTGGCGAGCCTCGGCGAGCGGCCTCGCGATGTCGCTTCGCGCGAGGCCGGTGCCGCGCTCGAACGCGTCGATCGCAACGCCCTCGTCGAGACGCAGCGCGTTCAGCATGAACTCGAAGGGAAGCTGCTCCTTCGCGACGACATCGAACGTGCCGAACGGCTCGCGACGCGCGGCGCGTTCGAGATAGCTGCGCGGCAGCTTGACCTTCGCGCTGCGCCCGACACGCCCGTCGGCTGCGGTGATCTTTCCGTGCGCGCCGGCGCCGATGCCGAGATAGTCGCCGAACGCCCAGTAGTTGAGGTTGTGCGCGCAGCGCCGGCCATCGCGCGCATACGCCGACACTTCGTACTGCGCGTAGCCGGCGTCGGCCAGCGCACGCTGACACGCCTCCTGCATGTCCCACGCCGCGTCGATGTCCGGCAGCGGCGGCGGCTTCGCGGCGAACAGCGTGTTCGGTTCGAGGGTGAGCTGATAGTGCGAGACGTGCGTCGGCGCGAACGCGACGGCGCGTTCGACGTCGGCGAGAGCGCCTTCGAGCGCCTGCTCCGGCAGCGCGTACATCAGGTCGAGGTTGATGTTGTCGAAACCCGCATCCTGCGCGGTCTTGATCGCACGATCGGCTTCGCCGCTCGAATGGATGCGGCCGAGGCGGCGCAGCTTGTCGTCGTCGAAGCTCTGCACGCCGAACGAGATGCGGTTGACGCCGGCCTTCAGGTAGCCGTCGAAACGGCCGTGTTCGACCGTGCCGGGATTGGTCTCCAGCGTGATCTCGGCATCCGCCGCCAGCGGCAGCCGTTCGCGTACGCCGTCGAGCAGGCGTTCGATCAGTTCGGGCGAAAACAGGCTGGGCGTGCCGCCGCCGAAGAAGATGCTGACCACCGGCCGCCCGGCCAGCGCCGCGCCGAAATCCACGCGGTCGGCGTCCAGATCGGCCAGCAGGTGATCGATGTACTCGGCGTACGGCGGCGGCGTGTTGCGCAGGCCGTGCGAGTTGAAGTCGCAATACGGGCACTTCTTCACGCACCACGGCATGTGGATGTACAGCGACAGCGGTGGCG
>CALFNI010000655.1 GCA_937902695.1 uncultured Rhodanobacteraceae bacterium | reverse complement strand
CTCATGCAGCGTGAAGAGCGGCTGGCCGGGTTCGACCGCCGTGCCGAGCGGCGCATGCAGCACGAGGCCGGCTGCGGCATCGCGCGGCGCTCCGGCGAGCTTGGCCGCGGTCGCCAGTCGACGGTTGTCGATCGTATCGACGACGCCGGCGACACTCGCCACGACGTCGAAGCGCTGCGGCGCGACCGGCGGCTCGCGCAAACCGCCTTGCGCGTTGCAGATCGCCTCGAACTTGCGCCATGCGGCGCCGCTTGCGAGCAGCGTCTCGGCGCGATGCCGGCCGCTCTCGCCGGAGGTCGCGGGCTCGAAGTCCAGCACCTTGGCGGCGATGTCGAGCGCTCGCTCGCGCAAATCGGACGGCGCGTCGGGCTCGTTGCGCAGCACGCGCAGTACGTCGTGCGCTTCGAGCGTGGGTCCGATGCCGCGGCCGATCGGCTGGCGACCGTCGCAGGCATGCACCGCTATCTCGAGGCCGAGCGCGGCGCCGACGCGCTTCAGCCGGCGGCTCAACGTAGCGGCCGCCTCGGCGCTGCGTACCTTTGCCGTCGGTCCGACCGGGATGTCGAGCACGACGTGCGTCGCGCCCGCGGCCTTCTTCTTGGAGAGGACGCTCGCCACGAGCTGCGCGTCGCTGTCGAAATCGAGCGGTCGCTCGACGCGGATCAGCACGTCGTCGGCCGGACTCAGCGTGACGGCGCCGCCCCAGATGATGCAGCCGCCTTCGCGTTCGACCACGCGCCGCATCGCGGCGAGATCGAGATCGACATCGGTCAGCGTCGCCATCGTGTCGGCGGTGCCGGCGGGAGAGGTGATCGCGCGCGACGACGTCTTCGGGATCAACGAGCCCGCCGCGGCGACGATCGGCACCACGATCGGCGTGGTGCGGTTGCCGGGCAGGCCGCCGACGCTGTGCTTGTCGAGCACGCGAGCGCGCGGCCAGACGATGCGCTGGCCGACGTCGACCATCGCCTCGGTCAGCGCGATGTTCTCGGCGATCTCGAACTCCGAACCCGCGCAGGCGGCGATGAAAGCGGCGAGCTCGATGTCGGAAAGGCGACCCGTGATTGCATCGCGCAGCAGGCGCACGTACTGCGAGCGGTCGAGCACGTGGCCATAGACCTTGGAGCGCAGGTCGCTCGCCGATTCCGGCCGCGGCGCATGATCGAGGGTCACGCTGTCGCCCTCGGCGGCGCCGAGACGCCGCCACGCGGCCTCGGACAAGCCGGCCGTCTGCGTATCGAGCCACTCGCTCGTGATCACGTTGAGCGTCGCCACGATGCTGCGTCCGGCGCAGCGCACGAGGACGCGCGACTGTGCTTCGAATCCGACCGAGCGGCACACCGGGCTATCCCGGTGCAGATAGATGACCGATTCCTGATACGTATCGACGCCGAGGCGTCGCGCCCGGAGGCGTGCGGAGGAGGCCCGCGGCAGGCTCGGTACCGGGAGGCTCATGCTGCACGCTGCTCGGGTTTCACGCTTTTCATCGGATCGACCGTATTCCTGGCGCGATGGCCGTGGGCCGCAGATGCCGGAGGAGATCAGCCTCAAGTGTCAGCGCGAATGGATTCATCGGACTTGACCTGGATCACTGCGCGCGCCGGCGGCGGCGTTAGCATGATCCCGCCATCCAAAGATGGCTGCCGCGCGTGAGCGCCGCCTGGGAGCGTCACAGGTCATGGATGCCACGGGGCATTACTCTCGCGAAAGTCGGTTTCTGGCTGGCTTTCGCTTTTTTTGCGCAGGTCCGCTCCTTCACGGAGCGTCATCGCCCGAGAGCCGTCAGCGCGTCGTCGATTCGAGAATGGGATGCGTCATTTCCGTGTCGCGCACGGCTGGAAGGTCGGTCACGACAACGGTGGTCCCGGGTTTCAGCAGGGCATAGACGGCGCGCGCGAAACGATCCGGCACGCGCAGGTGCTCGGCGAGCGCATCGACGTCCGGCGTGTCGCTGTTCGTTCGAATCGGATAAACGCTCCAGCGATGGCGCGGCCGCGAGGGATCGAGCCGGCTCGGCGCGCCGCGCTCGTAGCCTTCGCCGACGACCAGCAGCAACGTCCCGGAGATCGCAAATCCATCGCTGACGTCGAGCGCGGAAGATCCGATCCGCACGCCGTTGCGCAGTACGTAGACCCTGCGGTCACTGAGGCTGACGAGGATGCTGACGGGCCCGTCGGATGCGGAGCTTTCGTCCGCGTCGAACGAATCGACGTTGGGCGTGGGTTCCGTGTCGCCGAGCGCGCCGACCGGCGCGAGCACGGCCGGATGCACGACGTTCATCGGCGATTTGCTGGCGGCCGCGACAACGACCGTGTCGCCGCTGCGAGTGATCGCGAACAGTGCCTCGGCGAACGCTTTCGGTAACCGCACGCAGCCGTGCGAGGCGGGGTAGCCCGGCAACGGTCCGCCGTGCAGCGCGACGCCGTCCCAGGTCAGTCGCTCCATGAACGGCATTGGCGCGTTGTCGTAGAGATTCGAGCGGTGGTCGCGATCCTTCTCGAGGATGGTGTAGACGCCCGGTGGTGTCTCGTGGCCGCGGCGGCCCGAGCTGATGGTCGCGAGCCCGATCGCGATCCCGTTGCGATAGACATAGATGCGTTGTTCGTCGAGGCTCACGACGGCGACGACAGGACCCGCCGGCGCGAGCTCGGGGTGCCAGAGGTATGCGCCGGGGGCAAGACGCGCGGCGTCGGCACGCGCGGTGTCCCTCGCAGGCACCGGCGACGATGCAGTCATCAAGAAGACGACGATAAGGGCGACGAGTCGCATCGTGTGCTCAATGCCGCCGGGCAAACCGACTCACTCGAGGATCAGCTCGAACGTCGTCGCGACGGGGTCTTCCGGGTCCGGCCGCGGATGGAACCCGAGGCGTTCGGCAAGCGTATGCGCGCCGGCGCAGCGCACCGCATCGACGGCGTACATCCGGCGGACGCCGCGCGCGCGGGCCATGTCGATCAGCCTGTGCATCAGCGCGCGACCCACGCCGAGGTTCTGCCAGGCGGGATCGACGGTTACTGCACAGTCGCAGTGACGTCCGTCGGCGCTCGCGAGATAGCGTGCGACGCCGATCTCGATTTCGCGTCCCGCTTCGTCGGCGAACGCGCCGAGCACGACCTCACGCTCCGGATCAACCTCGGAAAGTTCACGCGCAACCGCCTGGTTTGCTTCCTTGATGAGCCCGAGGAAGCGATAAGCGCGGGTTTCGGGCGAGAGTCTAGAGAGGAACCCGCGCTCGCGCTGCACGTCGGGCATTCCGATCGCGCGGACGCGCATCACGCTTCCGTTCTGCAGGCGCACGGTTTCCTGCGGCGAGGCCGCGTCGGACCGACGCAACGCGTGCGAAATCGTGGCCATGGCCGTCTCCCTCGTTTCCATCGATGCCGAGGATTGCACGGTGCGCGCGACGGCAGTTGATGCAGATCAAGCCGGGCTGAGCGTGTGCCGCCTAGCATCGCGCATACCCTGCAGTGCGGACGCCGTCGATGGATTCGGCAACGGTTCCACCTCAACCGAAAGCCGGTCGCGTCGAGCACCAGCGTCCACGTGACGTGAGGAATCCGCGGTGACCTCGCGTACCGCGCTCGTCACCGGCGGCACGCGCGGCATCGGGCAGGCGATATCGGTTGCGTTGCGCGACGCGGGGCATCGCGTCGCCGCCGTCTACCACGGCGACGAACGTGCGGCGAAGGCGTTCGCCGCTGCGACGTCGATTGCAATCTTCAAGTGGTATGTCGGTGACTTCGACGCGTGCGCGGCCGGTATTGCCTCGGTCGAGAAAGCGTTCGGCCCGGTTGAAATCCTGATCAACAACGCCGGCATCACACGCGACGCGGCGCTCCACAAGATGACGCGCGATGACTGGCAATGCGTCATCAGAACGAACCTCGATTCGATGTTCAACCTGTCGAGGCACGTGATCGAGGGCATGCGCGAACGGCATTTCGGCCGCATCGTCAACGTCGGTTCGATCAACGGCCAAAAGGGTCAGTTCGGGCAGACGAACTACGCGGCATCCAAGGCTGGTGTCGTCGGCTTCACGAAGTCGCTCGCACTCGAGGGCGCGCGCCACGGCGTCACGGTGAACTGCGTCGCGCCGGGATACTGCGCGACCGACATGCTCGCGCACGTGCGCGACGACATCATGAAGACGATCCTTGCCGCGATTCCTGTCGGTCGGCTTGGTACGGCGGAGGACGTCGCGCGAATGGTCGCATTCCTCGTCCGCGACGATGCCGGGTTCATCACCGGCGCAACGTTCTCGCTCAACGGCGGACAGTACATGAGCTGAGGCGGACGGTCGATGTCTCGCGCCTTGACATGGATCAAGACCGGTCGGCGCGCCATGGATCAGCATGGGTTGCACACCGCTACCGACCGAGGCAGATGCCATGACGACTCCGCTTTCAGGCTTGAACACCGCACTGCGGCGCAGCTTCGCCGACGTCGTGGATGCCGCCGAGGATCTCCTGCGCACGACCGCCGACGATGCCGGCGCCGAGTGCAGGCGCGCGCGTCGCACGCTCGATGCGAATGTCCGCACCGCGAAGGCGCAGATCGCCGAGCACGCCAAGGAATTCGCCGCCGACGCGCGCTCGATGCGCGACGACGCAAACCGCCTCGTCCGCGAGAATCCGTGGGCCACGGCCGGAATCGGCGCCGCCATCGGGCTGATCGCGGGCGTGCTGTTGCGCAGGCGCTGAGACACATCATGCGCGACGTTCACGGCCCCGCCTGGAGACTCGTCGCGGCCGCACGCACGTCAT
>CALFNI010000654.1 GCA_937902695.1 uncultured Rhodanobacteraceae bacterium | reverse complement strand
TGCGACGTCCGCGTCGGCAGGTACCTGCGCCAGTTCGTGATCACGCGCGAGGACAAGGTGCAGAACGTCGTCAACACCGAATCGTCCGGCGTCGGCATCCGCGTCATCGCGAACGGCACCTGGGGCTTCGCGGCAACCAGCGACATGGATTCCGATTCGGTCGCGCGGGCCGTGAAGCAGGCGATCTCGATCGCGAAGGCGAACTCGCGCATGCAGGCCGAACCCGTGCAGCTCGCGCCGGCCAAGGGCGTCGGCGAAGTGTCGTGGTCGACGCCGATCGTCAAGAACGCGATGGAAGTGCCGATCAAGGAGAAGGTCGATCTCCTCCTCGACGTCAACGCCGCCGCGATGCAGGCCGGCGCGAGCTTCATCCGCTCGATCCTGTTCCTCGTCAACGAGCAGAAATATTTCGCGTCGAGCGACGGCTCGTACATCGACCAGGACATCCACCGCATCTGGGCGCCGACGCAGGTCACCGCCGTCGACAAGGCGACCGGCAAGTTCAGGACGCGCGACGGCCTTTCCGCGCCGCGTGGCATGGGCTACGAATACCTCGATGCGAAACCCGAGCATCGCATCGCGCTGCCCGGCGGCGCGGTCGTCTATTCCGACTCGTACAACATGAAGGAAGACGCGATCGCCGCCGCGAAGCAGGCGAAGGAAAAGCTGACCGCGTTCTCGGTCAAGCCCGGCAAGTACGACCTCGTGCTCGATCCCTCGCACCTCTGGCTCACGATCCACGAATCGGTCGGCCACGCGACCGAGCTCGATCGCGTGCTCGGCTACGAAGCGAACTACGCCGGCACCAGCTTCGTGACGCTCGACAAGTGGAAATCGAAGGACTTCAAGTACGGCAGCGACAAGGTCACGATCTTCGCCGACAAGACGCAGCCCGGCACGCTCGGCGCGGTCGGCTACGACGACGAAGGCATCAAGACGCAGCGATGGGATCTCATCAAGGACGGCGTCCTCGTCAACTACCAGGTGATCCGCGACCAGGCCCACATCCTCGGTCTCGATCACTCGCAGGGATGCTGCTACGCCGACTCGTGGTCGAGCGTGCAGTTCCAGCGCATGGCGAACGTCTCGCTGTCGCCGGGCAAGGAAAAGCTCGCGCCCGAGGAGGTCATCAAGAACGTCGAGAACGGCATCTACATCATCGGCGACGGCTCGTTCTCGATCGACCAGCAGCGCTACAACGCGCAGTTCGGCGGCCAGCTCTTCTACGAAATCAAGAACGGCAAGGTGACGCAGATGCTCGAGGACGTCGCCTACCAGATGCGCACGCCCGAGTTCTGGAACTCGTGCGTCGCCGTCTGCGACGACAAGGACTACCGCTTCGGCGGCTCGTTCTTCGACGGCAAGGGTCAGCCCGGCCAGATCTCGGCCGTCTCGCACGGCTCGGCCACGGCGCGCTTCAACGGCGCCAACGTCATCAACACCGCGCGCAGCCTGGGCTGAGGAGAAGACAGATGAGCATCATGACCGAACAGGAAGCCAAGACGATCCTCGACAAGGTGTGCAAGATGTCGAAGGCCGACGAGTGCACCGCGCAGCTGACAGGCTCCGTCGACGGCAACGTGCGCTATGCGCTCAACAGCGTCTCGACGAGCGGCATCGTCAACAACACCGATCTCGCCGTGCAGGTCGCATTCGGCAAGCGCGTCGGCACCGCGACGATCAACGAGTTCGACGACGCGTCGCTCGAGAAGGTCGTGCGCCGCGCCGAGGAGCTGGCGAAGCTCGCGCCGGAAAACCCCGAGTTCGTGCCGGCCATCGAAAAGCAGGCCTACAAGCCGAGCGAGACGTACTCCGGCAAGACCGCGGCGATCTCGCCCGAATACCGCGCCGGCGTCGCCGCCGACTGCATCGAGCCCTGCCGCAAGGACAAGCTCGTCGCCGCCGGCTTCTTCACCGATTCCGCGCGCTTCACCGCGATCGCGAACACGAAGGGCAATTTCGGCTACCAGAAATCGACCAACGTCGACTTCACCTGCACCGTGCGCACCGATGACGCGCGCGGATCGGGCTGGGTCGCGCGCAATCTCGGCGACGTCTCGAAGTTCAGCGCGAAGAACGAAATCAAGACGGCCATGCAGAAGGCCAAGGGCTCGGTCGACGCGAAGGCGCTCGAGCCCGGCAAGTACACCGTGATCCTCGAGCCGGCGGCGAGCGCGCACCTCATTTCCGACATGCTGTTCGGCTTCGACGCGCGCCAGGCCGACGAAGGCCGGAGCTTCCTCTCGAAGAAAGGCGGCGGCAACAAGCTCGGCGAGAAGCTGTTCGACGAGCGCGTCAGCATCTACGCGGATCCCTGGGACGCCGAATCCGCCGTGGTGCCGTGGGATGACGACGGCCTCGCGCGCGAAAAGACGCCGATCGTCACCAAGGGCGTCGTCGAGTACCTGCAGTACTCGCGCTACTGGGCGCAGAAGCAGGGCAAGAAGGCGATCGGGCAGCCCGGCAACATCATCATGGCCGGCGGCGACAAGTCGACGCAGGAGATGATCAAGGGCACCAAGAAGGGCATCCTCGTCACGCGCACGTGGTACATCCGCCTCGTCGATCCGCAGACCGTGCTGCTGACCGGCCTCACGCGCGACGGCACGTTCTATATCGAGAACGGCGAGATCAGGTACCCGATCAAGAACTTCCGCTTCAACGAGTCGCCGGCGATCATGCTCAACAACATCGAAGAGCTCGGCAAGCCGGTGCGCGTCGCCGACGACGAATCGCCGTTCGTCATGATGATTCCGCCGATGAAGCTGCGCGACTTCACGTTCACGTCGCTCTCCGACGCAGTGTGATCCACTCGTAGCACCCGCTGAAACCCCCCTCTCCCGCTCGCGGGAGAGGGCTGGGGTGGGGGCAGGCCGGTTCAACATCCCGATGTCGCGCGTTGTCCTCAAAGCTTCCCTCATCCGGCTTCGGGCCACCTTCTCCCGCGCGCGTGAGAAGGGAACATCCATGAACCGCCGCACATTCCTCCAGCACGTCGCGACCGCATTCGCCGCCGCCTATCTGCCGAAGGCAAGAGGCGCCGACGCGTCGTACGACTTCTGGTTCACGCGCCTCATGTACGAATCGGGCGACTGGGACGTCGACCAGCGCATGCCGTCCAACCTGCTCGACGCGCTCGTCCAGTACACGACGATGCGCATCGACCCGAAGGAGCGCGTGCTGCCGCTCGCCGATGCGCGCATGCTCGCGCAGCCGTTCTGCTACCTGGCCGGCCACAAGCTCGTCGAGTTCAATCCCGACGAGCGGCGCAATTTCGAGAAATACGTACGCAACGGCGGCTTCGTCCTCGTCGACGACTGCAACCACGACATCGACGGCCTCTTCGCGAAGTCGTTCGAGAACGAGATGACCTCGATCTTCGGCGACGGTGCGCTGAAGAAGCTGCCGAAGGACCACGCGGTCTTCTCGAGCTTCTTCAGGTTCGGCGGCCCGCCGAACACCGCGTTCGAGCTCAATGGCTGGGGCGACGACCTTGTCCACGAATACCTCAAGGGCATCGAGATCGGCGGCCGCCTCGGTGTGCTTTACAGCAACAAGGATTATGGCTGCGAGTGGGATTACGACTGGCGCAACAAGCACTGGCTCGCAGAAGACAACACGAAGTTTGCCGTCAACGTCGTGGTCTATGCGTTGACTTCCTAGAAGACAAAGATCGAACCACGAAGGACACGAAGAGCACGAAGAAGAGCAAATGCGACTCCTTTATTTTCTTTCTTCGTGCCCTTCGTGTCCTTCGTGTTTCAATCTTTAAGCGAGCGTCGAAAAAATGACCCAAGCGATCACCGAACAAATCGTCTCGACGCAGCTCGACAAGCTCGCCGCGCTCCGCGATGCGATCGCGCGCGTCATCGTCGGCCAGCACGACGTCGTCGAGCAGCTTCTGATCGGCCTCATCGCCGGCGGGCATTGCCTGCTCGAAGGCGTGCCCGGGCTCGGCAAGACGCTGCTCGTCCGCTCGCTGGGACAAGCGCTCGCGCTCGATTTCCGCCGCATCCAGTTCACCCCCGACCTGATGCCGAGCGACATCATCGGCACCGAATTGCTCGAAGAAGACCACGGCACCGGCAAGCGTTTCTTCAAGTTCCAGCGCGGCCCCGTGTTCACCAATCTCCTGCTCGCCGACGAGCTGAACCGCACGCCGCCGAAGACGCAGTCGGCGCTGCTCGAAGCGATGCAGGAGCGCACGATCAGCTACGCCGGCACGACGCACGCACTGCCGTCGCCGTTCTTCGTGCTGGCGACGCAGAATCCGCTCGAGCAGGCCGGCACCTATCCGCTGCCCGAAGCGCAGCTCGACCGGTTCCTCCTGCACATCCGCGTCGATTATCCGAACGAAGCCGAAGAGCGCGCGATCCTCGCGCAGACGACCGGCGGCATCGATGCGCGCATCAGCCCGGTCATGAACGGCGGCGACGTGCTCGATCTCATGAAGCTCGTCCGCGATGCGCATCTCGGCGATGACCTCCTGACCTGGATCACGCGCCTCGTGCGCGCATCGCGCCCGCAGGAAACCTCGCTCGCCGAAGTGAAGGAATGGGTGCGCTGGGGCGCGGGTCCGCGCGCCGGCCAGGCGCTCGTACTGGCCGCGAAAGCGCGCGCGCTGATCCACGGCCGTTACGCGGCAACGCGCGAAGATGTCGTCGCGCTCGCAGCGCCCGTGCTGCGTCATCGCCTGCTGTTGTCGTTCGCCGCCGAAGCCGAGCAGCGCAGCGCCGACGACGTCGTCGCCCTGCTGCTGCGCG
>CALFNI010000653.1 GCA_937902695.1 uncultured Rhodanobacteraceae bacterium | reverse complement strand
CTTCGCGGCGTGGATCAGCGCGTACAGGTCCTTCGCGTCGGCGTCGAGATCGCGCGGCAGAGGGCCGTCGTCGCTGAAGCCGAAACCGGCGCGATCGTACGCGCAGACCTTCGTCGATTTCGCGAGCGGCGGCTGCACCTTGTACCAGGCCATCGAATCCGCGGTCGCGCCGCTCTCGAGCATCACCACCGGGCGGCCTTCGCCGCTGCAGCGGAGATTGAGCTTGCGGCCGTTGCCGATGTCGACCAGCGTCGCCGGCGTCGCATAGACCGCGAGCGAAGGATCCGGCGCCGGCGTGGCAGGTTCCGCGGCGGCACACGAGAATACGGCGAGCGCGAGCGCCGCGGCGGCAGCACGAATCGGCATGGCGGTTTCCGGAAGTCGAGGTCGGCCGAATGTAGCGGCTTCGCTCCGCCGCGCGCGTTAGCGTCGCGTTAGCCCGCGCGCTAAGTCGACGAGCCGTTGACGAATGCGACGAGCGCCGGGATCGTCTGCTCCGGCGCCTCCTCCATGATCCAGTGGCCGGAGCCCTTGATGATGACGCCCTTGACGTTCGTATCGACCAGCCTGCCCTGATTGATCAGGAAATCGCCGCCGGATTTCTCGCCGCTCAGCACGAGCATCGGCATCGTGAGCTTCTTTTGTGCGAACGCGCCGAAATCCTTCGCGTCCTGATCGAATGCGCGGAAATACTCGAAGCCGGCGCGCATCCCGCCCGGCTGCGCGTACTGCCCGGCATAGAACACGCGGTCCTTTTCGGGAATCGAATGTTTCGGGTCGGCGGCGAAATCGTTCCAGAAATGCTCGAAGTAGATGCGCTCGCGGCCCGCGACGAGCTTCAGCGGCGTTTCGCCGTAGAAGTTGAAATGCCACTTGTCGCGCAGCAGGAAGATGCCTGACGTATCGCCGACGCCGGGCAGGAACGCATCCATCAGCGCGATGCGCTCGACGTCGTCGGGATATTGCGCCGCGTAGGCGTACGCGACCATGAGCCCGATGTCGTGGCCGACGAGGATCACCTTCCTGAAACCGAGCGACTGCGCGAGCGCATGGATGTCCTGCGCCGCCGTCTTCTTGTCATAGCCGCTGTCCGGTTTCGACGACCCGCCGATGCCGCGAAGATCGGCCGCGATCACCGGGCGCCCGTCGTCGATCTTCGGGATCAGCGGCAGCCACATGTGGCTCGTCTCGGCGTAGCCGTGCAGCAGGATCACCGGCGTCTTGTCGCCGGCGCCCGCGGCGAGATAGTGGATCTCGACCCCATTGACCTTGGCGGTATGGCTGCCGATCGCGTCGCCGGCTTTCGCATGCGCGAATGCCGGCAGCAGGAACACGGCGAGAACGAGCGAGATCAGAGGACAGGTACGGCGACGCGCTACGCTCATGCGGTTCGACTCCGTTGTAGTGGCGGGCGCGCGAAGGCGCGGGTGCGGACTCTAACGTGGCCGGTCACGATCGACGGCCCGCTCTACACGACGGATATCGCGCGCGATGCGT
>CALFNI010000652.1 GCA_937902695.1 uncultured Rhodanobacteraceae bacterium | reverse complement strand
GAGCGCCGGCAGCAGCGCGCCGAGCGCGGTCGAAGCAAGGCCGACCGCGTAGCCGCCGAGCCCGCTGCGAAGCGCGAGCCCGCCCGCGCCGCGCGCGAGACTGTCCGCGCCCAGCAGCAGCAGCACGGTGCCCAAGACGAAACTTCCGGCCTGTGCGAGCATGTCGGGCCCTCCTCCCGATCGGCAGCGGGTTCCTTTCAGTCTATCGGATGCCGGGCGCCTGCCATAACCAGTCCGTGATAACCATTAGGCAATGGCCGGTATGCGAGGATGGGACCGGACAGGGATGCTCCTCGAACCCGAAGCGCGCGGCGCCGCGTCGATCGCGGCGGAGGCGTGCCCGGTTCGGCGAACGCTGGCGGCTCTCGCAATTCTCGACGCGGAGGCACAATGATCGCTCGCATCTGGCGCGGTATCACGCTCGCCGACAAGGCGGACGCGTACATCGACTACCTGAACGAGACCGGCCTCAAGGATTACGCGAAGACGCCCGGCAACCAGGGCGTCACGCTGCTGCGCCGGATGCAGGGCGAGCATTGCGAGTTCGTCCTGATCTCGGTGTGGGATTCGATGGCCGCCGTGCGCGCCTTCGCCGGCGAGAATCCGGAGCGAAGCGTCTATTACCCCGAGGACGAGCAATACCTGCTCGAGATGGAGCCGCTCGTGCGGCATTACGAAATCGCCGCCCGGCTCCGGCCCGGCGACATCGATCCGAAGGAAGTGGCGCCGATCGCGCGCGTAAAACGCTAGCGCGTGCAGCGCCGTTCAGCCCGCAAGGGCCCAGTCGACCGCATCCTCGGCGTGGATGCGCGCCGTATCGAAGAGCGGAACGGCCGTGTCCCCGGCGCCGACGAGGAGGCCGATCTCGGTGCAGCCGAGGATCAGGCCTTCGGCGCCGCGCGCGACGAGATTCGCCATGAACCTTCGATAGGTCTCGCGCGACGATTCGCGGATGACGCCGAGGCAGAGCTCTTCGTAGATGATGCGGTGGATCCCGGTGCGCTCGTCGGCGTCCGGCACGAGCACCGTGAGCCCGTTCCGTTCGAGCCGGCCGCGGAAGAAGTCCTGCTCCATCGTGAAGCGCGTCGCGAGGAGGCCCACCTTCGTGAGTCCCGCCGCGCGGATGCGCCGCGCGGTCGCGTCGGCGATGTGCACGACCGGAATGCCGATCGCGGGCTCGATCGTGTCGAGCACGCAGTGCATCGTGTTCGTGCAGAGCACCAGCGCTCCGGCGCCGGCGCGCTCGAGCGCTTGCGCCGCGTCCGCGAGCACGCGGCCGGCCGTCACCCAGTCGCCGATATGCTGCAATCGCTCGATCTCGGCGAAGTCGACGCTGTAGAGCACGAGCTTCGCCGAGTGGAGGCCGCCGAGTTTTTCGCGCACGCGCTCGTTGACGTAGCGGTAGTACGACAACGTCGATTCCCAGCTCATGCCGCCGAGGAGTCCGAGCGTGCGCATCGGCGCGTCGCCTATTTCTTCTTCGGCAGGTAGAGATCCGTGATCGTGCCCTCGTACACCTCGGCCGCCATGCCGACCGATTCGCTCAGCGTCGGATGCGGATGGATCGTGAGGCCGATGTCGGTCGCTTCGGCGCCCATCTCGATCGCGAGCGCGACTTCCGAGATGAGATCGCCCGCGTTCGGCGCGACGATGCCGCCGCCGATGACGCGGTGCGTCGCCTCATCGAAGATCAGCTTCGTGAAACCTTCGGTACGACCGATGCCGACGGCGCGGCCCGAGGCCGCGTGCGGAAACTTGCCGACGCCGTATTTGATGCCGGATTTCTTCGCCTCTGTCTCGGTGACGCCAACCCATGCGATCTCGGGATCGGTATAGGCAACCGACGGCACGACGCGCGCGACGAACTCGCTCTTCTGCCCGGCCGCGACTTCGGCCGCGACCTTGCCTTCATGCGTGGCCTTGTGCGCGAGCATCGGCTGGCCGACGAGATCGCCGATCGCGAAGATGTGCGGCACGTTGGTGCGCATCTGCGCATCGACGTCGATGAACCCGCGTTCGCCGACGCGCACGCCGGCCTTGTCGGCATCGAGCTTGCCGCCGTTCGGGCCGCGGCCGACCGCGACCAGCACGCGGTCGAACACGCTGGATTCGGGAATGCCGTCGCCTTCGAACGTGCAGGCGATGCCGGCCTTCTGCGCCTTGGCCTCGACGACCTTCGTCTTCAGGTGCACGGCCACGCCCTGCTTCTTCAGGCGGTCGGCCAGCGGCTTCACCAGGTCCGGATCCGCGCCCGGCATCAGCTGCGGCATGAACTCGACCACCGTGACTTCGCTGCCCAGCGCGCGGTACACCGTCGCCATTTCCAGGCCGATGATGCCGCCACCGACGACGAGCAGTGTCTTCGGCACGTCGGCGAGGTCGAGCGCGTCGGTGGAATCCATCACGCGCTTGTCGTCCCACGGGAAGAACGGCAATTTCACCGGCTGCGAACCGGCGGCGATGATGCAGTTGGCGAAACGCAACACCTGCGTCTTGCCGTCGGCGCCTGCGATCTCTAGTTGGTTCGCCGAGACGAACTTCGCCGTGCCCTGCACCACGCGCACCTTGCGCTGCTTCGCCATGCCGGCGAGGCCCTTGGTGAGCTGGCCGACGACCTTGTCCTTGTATTCGCGCAGCTTGCCGATGGCGATCTTCGGCTTGCCGAATTCGACGCCGTAATCGCCGGCGTGCGCCGCCTGCTCGATCACGTCGGCGGCGTGCAGCAGCGCCTTCGACGGAATGCAGCCCACGTTGAGGCAGACGCCGCCGAGCGATGCGTAACGTTCGACCAGCACGGTGTCGAGGCCGAGGTCGGCGCTGCGGAACGCGGCGGTATAGCCGCCCGGGCCGGCGCCGAGCACGACCATCCCGCATTCGACGTCCGCCTTGCGGCCGGACGATGCGGCTGGCTGCGGAGCGGGCGCTTTGCTCCCTCCCGCGTTCGCGGGGGAGGGCTGCGGTGGGGGCACGGGTGCAACAGACTTGCCCCCATCCCGGCCTTCCCCCGCAGGAGCGGGGGAAGGAGCGGAAACCGGTGCGGAGGCGGTGGCAGCGCTTTGGACAGCCGTTCGGCTGTCGGAAGCGGCGATGATCGCGATCACCGCGCCTTCGCTCACCTTGTCGCCGAGCTTGACCTTCAG
>CALFNI010000651.1 GCA_937902695.1 uncultured Rhodanobacteraceae bacterium | reverse complement strand
CGGCAAGTCGACGTTCATGCGGCAGACCGCGCTGATCGTGCTGCTGGCCGCGATCGGCAGCTACGTGCCGGCTTCAAGTGCCGTGATAGGGCCGATCGATCGCATCTTCACCCGCATCGGCGCCGGCGACGATCTCGCGCGCGGGCAGTCGACGTTCATGGTCGAGATGAGCGAGACGGCGAACATCCTGCACAACGCGACGGCGCAGAGCCTCGTGCTGATGGATGAAGTCGGCCGCGGCACGTCGACCTACGACGGCCTCGCGCTCGCGCGCGCCAGCGCGATCCAGCTCGCGACGGTGAACCGCGCGTTCACGCTGTTCGCGACCCATTACTTCGAGCTGACCGAGCTCGCCATGCAGTTCGAAGCGATCGCGAACGTGCATCTCGATGCCGTCGAGTATCACGACCAGAAGCAGGGCGATCAGCTCGTCTTCATGCACGCGGTGAAGGAAGGCCCGGCCAACCGCAGCTTCGGCCTGCAGGTCGCCGCGCTCGCCGGCCTGCCCAAGCGCGTCATCGAAGACGCGCGCCGCTATCTCTCGACGCTCGAGAGCGGACACGCAAGCGCCACGGCGCGCGCGGCGGCGCCGACGCCGCAGCTCGGCCTGTTCGACGCGCCGCGCCCATCGGCCGCCGAAGAGGCGCTGCGTGCGCTCGATCCCGACACGATGAGCCCGCGCGACGCGCTCGATGCGCTGTACCGCCTCAAGAAGCTGAGCGCCTGAGCGTTGCAACGCCGCGCCCGCCGCCGCGTCAGAACGCGTCGATGTCGCCGAGCGCGCGGATCAGGCGACGCGCGCGCTTGTCGGGCTTGCCGGGCGGCGCCGCGTGGCCTTGCATGCGGCGCTGCTCGCGCAACGCCTCGCGCGCGGCGCGGCTTTCCTCGGTTTCGAGATAGAGCTTCTGCGCGGCGGCGGCCGGGCCGCGTTGCCCGGCGAGCCCGACGACATCGATCACGAACGTCTCTTCGCCGCGCCGGACACGCACGCGATCGCCCGCGTGCACGGCCTTCGAAGGCTTCGCCTGCGTGTCGTTGCAATCGATCTTGCCGCCTTCGATCGCCTGCTTGGCGAGCGCGCGCGTCTTGAAGAAGCGCGCCGCCCAGAGCCAGATGTCGAGCCGCACCGCGGGCGCGGCGGGCGGAATGGGCGCTTTGGGTACGGTCATCGGCGAACGATTCCGGAGGCTTGCGGGCTTTGTGCGGGCGCATCGGCGAGCCTCAAGGCCCTTCAATGGCCTGGATGCCGACTTTGCTGTAGAATCGGGCGCGTTTGCAGCGTCGCCTAGCGATTTTCCCCTCGGACGAACCATCGAAGCGCCTTTCCGGCGCGCCGCCGTCCTGCACCGCACGACCCGCCGCAGCAGACCCGGCAACGGCCGACCGGCCGATCCGTCATTGATCACACGCCTGCCAGCGCGGTTTCAGGGAACGCTTCAGGTCGATTCCGAGCTCGACGTACGCCATGCGGCGGCGGCGGCCGGCGTCGCGCGCACTCGTGCGCGAAATTGACTTGGAGCTTCCAATACCATGAATTTCGAAACACTGGGCCTCGCGCCCGCGCTGCTGCGTGCGCTGACCGAACAGGGCTACACGGAGCCAACCCCGATCCAGTCCGCTGCGATTCCGGTCGCGATCGAGGGCCGCGACCTGCTCGCCGGCGCGCAGACCGGCACGGGCAAGACCGCGGCGTTCGCGCTGCCGCTGCTCGATCGCCTCTACGTCGCCACGCCGCGGCCGTCCCAGCCGAAGACGCCGCGCGCGCTGGTGCTGACGCCGACGCGCGAGCTCGCCGCGCAGGTGCACGAAAGCATCCGCACCTACGGCCGCTACGTCAACGCACGCTCGACGACGATCTTCGGCGGCGTCAGCATGCAGCCGCAGGTCGATGCGCTGCGCCGCGGCGTCGATGTCGTGGTTGCGACGCCGGGACGCCTCATCGACCACATCGAGCGGCGCAGCGTGAATCTTTCCGGCATCGAGTTGCTCGTCCTCGACGAAGCCGATCGCATGCTCGACATGGGCTTCATCCCGGCGATCCGCCGCATCCTCGGCGCGTTGCCGAAGAAGCGCGTCACCTGGCTCTTCTCGGCCACGTTCGCGCCGGAGATCAAGGCGCTCGCCGGCGAGTTCATGAATGCGCCGGTCGAGATCCAGGTCGCAAAGCCCAACAGCGTCGCCGCGACGGTCACGCATCGCGTGCACCCGGTCGACGCCGCCGCGAAGCGCGATCTCCTGCTGCACCTGCTCGAAAACGACGCGCGCCAGACGCTCGTCTTCGGCCGCACCAAGCACGGTGCCGACAAGCTCACCAAGGCACTCGTCAAGGCCGGGCTGCGCGCCGCGGCGATCCATGGCGACAAGAGCCAGAACCAGCGCACGCGCGCGCTCGCCGATTTCAAGAACGGCAAGATCGCCGTGCTCGTCGCGACCGACATCGCGGCGCGCGGACTCGACATCGACGAGCTGCCGATGGTGATCAACTACGAGCTGCCGATGGTCGCCGAGGACTACGTGCACCGGATCGGCCGCACCGGTCGCGCCGGCGCCGAAGGGCTCGCCATCTCGCTCGTTTCGCGCGAGGAGGAAACGCGGCTGCGCGACATCCGCCGGCTGCTGAAGCAGGACATCGCGATCGAGGCGGTCCCGGGTTTCGAGCCGTCGTCGCCGCTTCGCATGGACGATCCCCACGCCAGGCGCGCGCCGGCCGCGCCGCGTCATGCGCACCGCCCGCACGCGCACGGCAAGCCGAACGGCGATGCGGCGCGCGCCACGAAGCGCCGCAAGCGCCGGCGTTTCGAGCAAGCGGGCCCGCGCAAGGCCACCTAGCCGCAGCGGTTACTTCACGTGCGCCAGGCAAGGCGCGAGCGCCTTCGCCACGTCCTCGCGATGACCCGCGATCGGCGCCTCGACCTTGATCGCGGCGCCGTGCGCGGACGGCGGCTTCACGACGAGGCGAAGGCGCGCCTGCTCCGACGCGACGAGCCGCTTGGCGATGCGCGCGATGTCCGACGAACGGCTCGACTCGCGCGCCTTGGCGAGCAGGAATCCGTCGCCGTCGACGCCGCGCCAGCCGGAAATCGACGTGCGTGCGCGCGCCGGCTTCGGTCCGCCGCTGACCGACCATTCGGCGAGATCGTGCGCCTCGCCGATGCCGTCGGGACCTTCGAACCTGTCGAGCGGAAATCCGGCGACCGATTCCGGCGCGGGCAGGATCAGACTGATCTGCAGCGTGCCGCCCTCGCCGGTGGTGCACGCGAACTCGAACTTCGCATCGCCGATGACCATCCTGCCGATCGTCGCACGCGCCGGAATGCGCGGGTTCGCCGTATCCGCGGCACAGGCGATGCCGCCGCACGCGGCAATGCCTGCGCAGGCCAGCACCAGCCGCCAGCGGCGCGACGCGGGAGACGGTGAGATCGAAACCCGATGCATCGTCTGAATCCTCGGAATCGATACGGAGCGTAACCGCGCTGCGGAGGATAGCGAAACCGTCAGGATTTCCGCGACCGGATGCTCAGGCTTCGGGCTCGTCCGCGCCGGCCGGTCTTGCCGGCGACTGGAACCGTTGCGATCTTAGCGCTGCGGCCGAGTCGGGGCGTTGGAACGGGTTGCCCTCACCCTACCCTCTCCCGCAAGCGGGAGAGGGGAATACGCGCGGCGTGTTGACTGACGCACGCTTTTCCCCTCTCCCGCTTGCGGGAGAGGGCTAGGGTGAGGGCAATCCTGGCCCAACGCTACCCGTCGGCACGCCGCTTCACCGCATCCTGCAGCAGCCGCTTGAACGCACGCGGCGCACACCGCCCGATGACGACCTCGGGCGTCCCGTGCCACGCCGCGCAATCGCCAATCGCATTCGAAATCGCCTCGGCGAGTGCTTCGTCATCCACGACCCCGTCCTCGAGATAAAGCGCCTTCACCTCGAAGCGGCCGTCCGCGCGGTGCGCCTTGGCGTCGAGCCGCCCGACCAGCCGCCCGCGGTGCAGGATCGGCAGCACGTAATAGCCCCAGGTCCGCTTCGGCCCCGGCACGTACACCTCGATGCGGTAATCGAAGCCGAACATCGCCGCGACGCGCTCGCGATCCCAGACAACCGGATCGAACGGAGAGAGCAGCGTCGTGTGCGTGGCGCGCAGGCGTCCCAGCGCCGCCGCCTCGCACGCGTCGCGATGGTCCGGATGCACGTAGCCCGGGTTTTTCCAGCCATCGACTGCGACGCGCAGCAGCTCGCCGCGCTCGACATGGGCGTCGAGATCGACATCCTTGATGCGTCGCCCGATGCGGAAATAGTCCGCGATCCAGCGCGCCTGCGTAACGCCGAGCGCACGCACGCCGCCGAGCACGAACGCGCGACGCATCGCATCGAGCGAGGGCGGTTCCGCATCCGCAACCCGCATCTTCGCCAGCACGCGCGCGCGCAAGTCGTAGACGCGCTGGAAGTTGTCGCGGCGCGCGATCATCAGGTCTCCGTGCGCGAATAGTGCCTCCAG
>CALFNI010000650.1 GCA_937902695.1 uncultured Rhodanobacteraceae bacterium | reverse complement strand
CGCGGCGTGATCGCGGCTTCGATCAGGTTCTCGTCGATATTGAGCGTATCCGGACGGATGTCGACGAACACCGGCACGGCGCCGCGGAGCGCGAACGCGTTCGCCGTCGAGACGAACGTGAACGACGGCATGATGACTTCGTCGCCGGGCTCGAGATCGAGCAGCAGCGCGGCCATCTCGAGCGCCGCGGTGCACGAGTGCGTCAGCAAGGCGCGCCGGGCGCCCGTCGTCCGTTCGAGCCATGCATGGCAGCGCTTCGTGAAGATCCCGTCGCCCGCGAGATGTCCGTGCGCGTGTGCCTCGGCGATGTAGTCGAGCTCGCGGCCCGTCATGTACGGGCGGTTGAACGGAATGGCGTGCTGGCTCATTGGACTATCGCGAAATCAGGCGCGCGGGAAGTGTACACAAAGCGGACGCCCGGACATGTCGACCGTCGGCGCGATGCCGTCAGGACTTCACGACGACGATCAGGCCCGCGACGACCAGCAGCGTGCCGAGCACGCGGCCCGCACTGACCGGCTCGCCGAACACGAACGCGCCGGCGAAGAGGATCACGAGAAACGTGATGCCGGTGAATGGAAATGCGTACGTGAGATCGAGCCGGCCGATCGTCAGCATCCACATGACGCCGGCGAGGAATGTCGACAGGAATGCAGCCCACACCCACGGCATGGCCAGGAGATGCAGCACGAACTGCACGCGGTCCGCGCCCGGCGCGAGCGCGCCCGCGCCGCCGACGCGCCAGCGGATGATGAGCTGGCTCGCGACCGAGAAAAAGATGTAGAGCAGGAGATAGGCGTGACGATGCCACCAGGTCATGAGGCGCTCCGGGATTGCGAAGGGTCGCCCGCGCGGCGCAACGCGATCGCGCCGGCTGCGAAAAGCAGCGTGTCGCCGAGGAACGTGACGATGCGAAAGAGGCCGATCAGCAGCAGCGCCTGGCTCTCGCCGAGTGCGCCGCCGGCCAACGCGACAAAGGCCGCCTCGCGCACGCCGAGGCCGCCGGGCGCGCCGATGACGACGAACCCGGCGGCCCAACTCGCGGCGCTGGCTGCGAGCAGCATCGCGAACGCCTCGACCGTGAAGCCGCGCGCGTGTGCGAGGCCGTCGAGCAGGCCTGCGGCGATGACGAAGAACGCAACGCAGCAGACGAGGCAGACGACAAGCGTCCCGGCCGGCGGCAACGCGGGAACGTGGAAGCGCTCGAGAAACCGACGGCTTCGCGCGAAATGGAGTGCGACACCGAGGAATACGATCAGCGCGACGAGCAACGCTATCGCGAGGCGCGGATCGAGCATCGAAAGGCCGCGGAGCTGGCGCGCATCGGCGAGCAGCGCGAGGCCGAGTGCGGCGATCAGGAGCAACGCCGCCTCGAGAATCGAGGCGAGTCCGAGTCCCGCATGCGAAAGCCCGTAGCGGCGGCTCCAGGCGTGGCGAAGCGCATAGTGGGCGACGTTGCCGGGGAGGTATTTGCCGTATTGCGTGGCCGCCCAGGTTGCGAGGATCGGGTGCGCGGGCGGCGGCGTCACCGATAGCGCTGCCGTGAGGCGCCACCATGAGAACGCGATGGCCAAGAGGGCCGTTGCGTAGGCCAACGCGGCGGCGAGGATGTCGACGACCAGGGTCCAGCGTGCGATCGGCAGGCGACGGATCAGATCGGGCGCCCCGCTTTCGGCGAAGCGCGAGCCGATCCAGACGACGGCGGCGACCGATATCGCAAGCCCGGCGGCCCGCACCAAGCCGCGCGTGTTCGCGACGGTCATCTCGCGCGGCCCTCAGTCGTGATCGCGAGCGTCGCGAGGCCGATCCCGAGCTTGCGTCCGTCTTCGGACAGGCCCGCCGAGTGTGGCGACGCCGCGGGCGTCGTCTGAAAATCGAGCTCGAGCACGCCGTCGGCACCGATCGCGCCCGCGGGGACTTCGGCGTGGAGCGTCTTCGCCGCGCTCGCGATCGTGTATGTCGCGTCGGCAACGAGGTGGCCGTTCGCCGTGATTGCGACATCGCGCTGCGGCACGTTCGGACCCACGACGACGCGCGTATCGAGCGTAAGATCCAGCGGGCCGGCCGGCACAGGATCAAGACGCATGCGAAGCGTTGCGTGTGTGCCGGTCGACCACGTGCCCCAGTTTTCGGGATCGTCCCAGCCTTCCGCAGCGTAGAGCAAACCGCCGCCTCCGGCCGCGAAGTCGAGTGGCGGATTTCCAATCGTGTAGGCGAAGAGACCGGCCGCGCGGCCGTACTCGATCCGGGGCACGGTATCGCCGCAACAGCCGGCGAGCGGAAAGAGCCACCACCGCTTGTCCGCGCTGACCGCCGGGGCGCTCGGCAGGACCTCCGCGAACGCACGAGTCATCCTGTTCATCGCATCGCGCTCGTATGCGGCGCCGTCGATCAGGATGGCTGCGAAGCCCTTCGCGTACGCCGCCGCGATCGCAGCGTGTTCAGGCAGTCCCGCGACAGAGTGGTTCCATTGGTATCCGGGACGTCCGTCGCCGACGCGATAGGAAATGGGCAGCGTGCGCGTGAGCA
>CALFNI010000649.1 GCA_937902695.1 uncultured Rhodanobacteraceae bacterium | reverse complement strand
CGTCGTGCCGGGCGGCAAGATGGAGCTCGCGATCGAGATCATCTTCACGCCGTTCATCTGGCGCATTCTCGAGCGCAAGCAGAAAGCGGTCGCGCG
Source organism: uncultured Rhodanobacteraceae bacterium (assembly GCA_937902695.1). Classification (GTDB taxonomy): domain Bacteria; phylum Pseudomonadota; class Gammaproteobacteria; order Xanthomonadales; family Rhodanobacteraceae; genus Dokdonella_A. The sequence goes on along the minus strand of CALFNI010000649.1, from coordinate 10,765 downwards.
GCAGATGCACCTGGAGGCCGTCGCATGAACGCCGTCACGCCATTGCCACGCGTCGTGAGCGAGGTGCGCGTCCCGCCGCCGGAGCCGCTCGACACGGCGCAGCTCGCCAATGCGATCCGCATGCTCGCGGCCGACGCCGTCGAGAAGGCGAAGTCGGGCCATCCCGGCAGGCCGATGGGCATGGCCGAGGTCGCGGTTGCGCTCTGGACGCGGCATCTTCGGCACAACCCGCGCGATCCCGAATGGCCCGATCGCGACCGCTTCGTCGTCTCGAACGGACACGGCTCGATGCTGCAGTACGCGCTGCTGCACCTCACCGGCTACGACCTGCCGATCACGGAGCTGCAGAAATTCCGCCAGCTCCATTCGAAGACGCCGGGCCATCCCGAGGTCGGCGTCACGCCCGGCGTCGAGACGACGACCGGCCCGCTCGGCCAGGGCATCAGCAACGCCGTCGGCATGGCGCTCGCCGAGCGTCTGCTTGGCGCCGAGTTCAACAAGGCGGGCCACACGATCGTCGATCACCACACGTACGTCTTCCTCGGCGACGGCTGCCTGATGGAAGGCATCTCCCACGAAGCATGCGCGCTCGCCGGCACCTGGAAGCTCGGCAAGCTGATTGCGTTCTACGACGACAACGGCATCTCGATCGACGGCAAGGTCGACGACTGGTTCACCGACGACACGCCGCAACGGTTCCGCGGCTACGGCTGGCAGGTCATCGACGACGTCGACGGCCACGACGTCGACGCGGTCGATCGCGCGATCGTGCTCGCGAAATCGGACCACCAACGGCCGACGCTGATCGTCTGCAAGACCGCGATCGGCAAAGGCGCGCCGACGCGCGCCGGCACCGCGAAGGCGCACGGCGAGCCGCTCGGCGCCGACGAGCTCGCCGCAACCCGCACGGCGCTCGCATGGCCGCACGCGCCGTTCGAGATTCCGCACGACATCCGGCACGAGTGGGACGCACGCGCCGTCGGCTCGGCGCTGCAATACGACTGGGACGCGCGCTTCGATCGTTACTGCGTCGACTATCCCGAGGCCGGCGCCGAGTTCGTACGTCGCCTCGCCGGCGAATTGCCGGCCGATTTCGATGCGATCGCGAACACGCTGGTCGAGGGCGCGCGCGAGAAAGGCGAGACCATCGCGACGCGCAAGGCGAGCCAGCTCGCGATCGAAGCGTTCGCGCCCGCGGTTCCCGAAATGATCGGCGGCTCGGCCGACCTCACGCATTCGAATCTCACGCTCTGGAAGGACGCGCCCGTGGTGAAGCGCGGCGAGGCCGGCCGCTACATCAGCTACGGCGTGCGCGAGTTCGGCATGGCGGCGATCATGAATGGCCTCGCGCTGCACGGCGGCTTCATTCCGTTCGGCGGCACGTTCCTGACCTTCAGCGACTACAACCGCAACGCGATCCGCATGGCGGCGCTGATGAAGCTGCGCGTGATCCACGTGCTGACGCACGATTCGATCGGGCTCGGCGAGGACGGCCCGACGCACCAGGCCGTCGAGCATGTGTCGAGCCTCCGGCTGATCCCGAATCTCGAAGTCTGGCGGCCGTGCGATACGGTCGAGACGGCGGTCGCGTGGAAGCTCGCGCTCGAGCGGCGCAACGGTCCGACCGCGCTGATCCTGTCGCGGCAGAACCTGCCGTTCGTTCCGCGCGACGATGCGCAGATCGAAGCGATCGGGCGCGGCGGCTACGTCGTGTCCGAGCCCGACGGCGCCCTGCATCGGATCGTCATCGCGACGGGCTCCGAAGTCGGGCTCGCGCTCGCCGTGCAGAAGCGGCTCGCGAGCGAAGGCATCGGCGTACGCGTCGTGTCGATGCCGTCGACGACGACGTTCGACCGGCAGTCGCCGGACTACCGCGAGGACGTGCTGCCGAGCGGCGTGCCGAAGATCGCGCTCGAAGCCGGCGCGAGCGCGCTCTGGTGGAAGTACGTGCGCGGCGAGGGTTGCGTGATCGGCATCGATCGCTTCGGCGAGTCGGCGCCGGGACCGGCGCTGTTCGAGCATTTCGGATTCACGCCCGAGCGTGTCGCCGACGTCGTGCGCCGCTGCGCTACACCGATCTCGTAACGCCTTCGCGCTTTTCCCCTCTCCCGCTTGCGGGAGAGGGCCGGGGTGAGGGCACGCTGGTTCGACGCGACAAAAGCGCCCTCATCCGCCTGCCGGCACCTTCTCCCGCAAAGCGGGAGAAGGGATCCCTCTTCGCTAACGAGAGACCACGACCATGGCCCTCATCTCGCTCAAGCAACTCCTCGACCACGCCGCCGAGCATTCGTACGGATTGCCCGCGTTCAACATCAACAACATGGAGCAGATCCAGGCGATCATGCAGGCCGCCGACGAAGCCGACAGCCCCGTGATCCTGCAGGCCTCCGCCGGCGCGCGCAGCTATGCCGGCGAGCCGTTCCTGCGCCATCTCGTGCTCGCCGCCGTCGAGCAATGGCCGAACATTCCCGTGTGCCTGCATCAGGATCACGGCGCGAGCCCCGCCGTCTGCCAGGCGTCGATCCGCTCGGGATTCACCAGCGTCATGATGGACGGCTCGCTGAAGGAAGACATGAAGACGCCGTCGACGTACGAGTACAACGTCATGGTCACGCGCCGCGTCGTCGACATGGCGCACGCGGTCGGCGTCAGCGTCGAAGGCGAGCTCGGCTGCCTCGGCTCGCTCGAAACCGGCACCGCCGGCAAGGAAGATGGCGTCGGTGCCGAAGGCACGCTCGATCATTCGCAACTGCTCACCGATCCCGCCGAAGCCGCCGATTTCGTCGCGAAGACCGGCGTCGATGCGCTCGCCGTCGCGATCGGCACCTCGCACGGCGCATACAAGTTCACGCGGCCGCCGACCGGCGATATCCTCGACATCGAACGCATCAAGGCGATCCACGCACGCATTCCGTCGACGCACCTCGTCATGCATGGATCCTCCTCGGTGCCGCAGGAATGGCTCAAGGTGATCCGCGATTTCGGCGGCGACATCAAGGAGACCTACGGCGTGCCGGTCGAGGCGATCGTCGAAGGCATCAGGCATGGCGTGCGCAAGGTCAACATCGATACCGACATCCGCCTCGCGATGACCGCGGCGATCCGCCGCGCGCTCGCCAAGGACGCCAGCGAGTTCGATCCGCGCAAGTTCTTCAAGGCATCGATCGTCGCCGCGCGCGAGGTCTGCAAGGCGCGCTTCGAAGCGTTCGGCAGCGCCGGCCGCGCGTCGGCGATCCGCCCGATCGCGCTCGACCGCATCGCGACGCAATACGCAAAGGCTGCCTGAGCGCATGCAATTCCTGGCCGGCGTGCGCGCGATTATTTTCGATCTCGACGGCACGCTCGTCGACACCGCGCCCGACATCGCCGCCGCGGTCGACGCGACATTGCGCGAGCTCGAACGCCCGCCAGTCGACGACGCGCAGGTGCGAAGCTGGATCGGGCGCGGGGTCGACGTGCTGCTGCATCGTGTGCTGACACGCGAGCGCGACGGCCGCTCGGACGCATCCGAGCACGCGCGGGCGCGCGAACGGTTTCTAGAACACTACGCCGCGCACAATGGCCGCTCGGCGAAGCTTTATCCCGGCGTGCGCGAAGGCATCGATCACGCGAAGCGACTCGGGATTCCGATGTGCTGCGTGACGAACAAGCTGCAAAGCTTTTCCGAAGCGCTGCTTGCGCTCACGGGCCTCGATCGCGATCTTACGTTCGTGCAGGGCGGCGATGCGCTGCCGAAAACGAAGCCTGATCCGCTGCCGTTATTGCATGCGGCCGCACGGCTTGGTTTCGCGCCGGACGAGTGCGTGATGGTCGGTGACTCGTCTAACGACGCGCGTGCGGCGCGCGCGGCCGGAATGCCGATCGTGCTCGTCGGATACGGCTACACGGAAGACTTACCAGTCGATCAGATCGACTGCGATGCGATTGTCAGATCCGTCGCCGACTTAGTTGCGGCGATTGCCGCTGGTCAATTCAGACAACTAGATACGGGCTTTCGTCACGCCTAGACCGAGTGCGACTTACCACTCGCACTTCGCGTCGAAGCCGCCGAGAAATATCCGCTCGTCCTTATCGGACGGTCGCCGCTCGACGGCCCCAATGTCGGCGCTTGCGCCCGACACGCGTGCAGCCTGCCGTTGGTCAGAATCGAGGTGATACGTATCGTTGTTGCCGTGATCTATCGCCGGGCTTGCATGGTTCAACGAATGTGTCAGCGTCGGTCCGCCGTTGTCCATGAGCGGGTCCAAGCGCGGGCAATCAGAAATGGTGTCGGGCAATGACGAAAACGTCGCTCCAACAATCAAATTGTTTTTGCTCTGAGGATCAACGGCAGTGCCGTGAAGATAGATATCTGGAGCATTGATATCACTGCCAGTATTTGTAGCGACGATGCTACTTTGCAGCGTGATCGTCGAATACCACACGAAAATGCCGCCGACGAACCGGTCATTTGATCTATTGAAGACGACGCTGCTATTGATCAAGACCAAGTGTTCCGCACTGTCGACTCCGCCAACACCGTCCGTACCAATGTTTCCGCTCACGGTACTGTTCGTGAAATAGGCCTCGCTGCCAGAAGATCCCAACTGGATTCCACCGGCTGTCTCAGCCACATTGGAGGAAAGCGTTGACCCGAGAATCGCTGCTGCACCGTCGACGAAGAGGCCGCCTCCCCAACTAACAAAAGGTGCACCGGCCAAAGCAGCGTTCGCGCTTACGGCGCTGTATGAAATTGTGATGTCCTGCGACACCATGGCGCCGCCGCCTTGGACACCTAAGGACGATCCGACGGCGCGATTTCCGGTGAGAGAGCTGAAGTACATGCGCAAGTTGCGCGAATAAATACCACCCCCTTGCGCATAGTACGCAGCTGTCGACTCGACCTTGCAGTTGGTCACGGCAGACTCTATGAGCACCACGTCCGCAGTGGAAAAGATGCACCCGCCACGCGGTAACGTTTGCGGAGGTCCGGATGTCTTGTGATTCCCGTTGGCGATCGTAAGTCCTTCGACCTGCAACTTGCCGCTTCCATAGTGCCGAAACACACTCGAGACGCCATTCGCATCAATCGTCAGCTGATCCGCACCCGGCCCCTGCAAATACAGCGTATCCAAGCCAACCGTAATCGCCGGATCAGGAAAAGTATCTGATAGCGTGATCTTGCTGCACATCATCGGCAGCTGCGTCAGATCAATCGTGTCCCCGCTGTGCACATCTAGCGACAACTCGATCAGCGAGCGCAGGCTATTGGGGCTGCCATCATCGGCACAGGTGTCGACGTAGTGCGTCGTCGCAACGTGCTTCACATCGCGGGACGGCGACGCCGAACGCGACAGGCGCTCGTGCACATAGGGAAGCCGCTCGACCATCGCGGACATGTCGATAGGCCCATCGTTAGCGCGTTCAGTGGCCCATGACGCGGACGCCGCGCAGCCGAGTGCTGCGACGAGCGCCGTTGCGAGAGGTCGACGCAGAATTGCCTTGGCCATGGCCACATGTCCGGGGATTGAGGTCCCCGGCATTACGGCCTTGTGCGGCAGACCCGGACATCGGCGCTAAACTGACGCGTCCGCCGAGACCCGCATGTTCCCCGAAGACCCCGCCGCCATTGCCCGCAAGCTGACCGAGCTCAAAAGCGAGCATCGCGATCTCGATGCCGCGATCTCGCGTCTCGTGCTCGACCCTGGCTCCGACGAGCTGCACCTGACGCGCCTCAAGAAGCGCAAGCTCCGGCTCAAGGACATGATCGCGTACCTCGAGAACAAGCTGATTCCCGATCTCGACGCGTGACGCATCCTCAGCCGGACGATGGCGCGGCGGTCGCGGGCTCGTATTCGTAGGTGCCGCCGTCGGCCATCAGCGACAGGAACAGATGGCCATCCTTCATCGTATACGCGCGCACGGCATCCCAGTCGGCCGCGACGCGATCGTGCATCGAGCCCGGCGGACACATCATGCGCGTCAGCGCGAGCGGGCCGAGCACGAGTTGGCCCGGCGTGTCGGATTTCCATGTGCCGCGCCCGCGATTGCAGTCGATGCGCGCGACGACGGCGCCGTCGGGCTGGAACGTCAACGTGTATTTCGTGCGGTCGTCCGGCTCGAGCGTGCTGCCATCGCTGCCGGTGAACTTGACGAGTTGCCACGAGGTGCCGGCGAGGGTTGCCGCCGGAACGACCGGCGTGGCCGCAGGTTTCGCATCGGGTGGCGCGGATCGATCGCAACCTGTGATCGTTGCGGCGATGAGAAAGGCTCCGAGCATCCATGCGGCGCGCGCGTGCATCGTTCGATCCTCACGATCCGACGACGCGTCGAGGATACGCCGACGCGCGTGACCGAGGAACCGCGATCGGCCGCACGACCGTGCGGAATCGTGCTCAGGCCGGCTTGCCGTCCTGGCCGCTGTCGCGCGTCAGCTCGGCGTGCTTTTCGGGCGTGAGCTTCAGGATGCCGTGACGGATCTCGCGCGACAGGATCACGCGCGCATCTTTCGCAACGGCATCGAGCTCGGAATCGAACACGAGCTTGCCGTTTTCGTCCGCCGAAATGATGCGGCGCTCGCGCAGCTTCTGGATGAAGCCGCGGAACAGCGAACGATCGAAGAACTCGGGCGCGTTGAGCTCGTGCAGCAGCGAGAGACGCTGCGCGGTCAGCCAGCAGAGCGTTTCGAGCTCGCCGGCGGACAGCGTGTGCGGGCCGTTCTTCACGAGCAGCGCGAGGCCGATGTAATAGCGCTCGATCGCCGGCAGGAGGTTTCGCGCGACCGCGCGCAGGCGGAACGCCGAATCGCTCTGGCCCGGCTGTCGCGTGATCACGCGACCGTCCGCATCGGTGCCGAGGAGGCCGCGCGCGACGAAGAAGTCGATCGTCTGCTGGATGCGCGCGATGAACTGCTCGCCGGTCCACGGCAGGAACAGCTCGGCCTGGATGAACGGATAGACGAGCCGGCCGAGGCGCAGGATCGATGCGCGCGCCATGCGCCGGTTGTTGAGGAAGCAGCACGCGACCCAGGCCGCTGCCGCGTAGAGATGCGTCACGTTGTTGCGGAAATACGAGAGCAGCACGCCGGCCTTGTCGTCGAGGCCGAGCACGTCGCCGAGCGGATGCGCGATGCGGCTGATCCAGCCCATCTTCTCGCCGTACGCGATGATCTCGGCCGGCGAGAGCTCGGTCATCGTGACGCGATCCGAATACGGCAATTCCGCGACCAGCGCCTTGCAGAGCTCGAGCTGCGCGGCGAGGTCGGCTTCGGTCATCGCGTGCTTGGGCGTCGACAACAGCGAGATCGCGAGCAGGTTGATCGGATTGACGTGCGCCGCGCGGTTGACGTTCTCGAGGATGCGCGTCGCGAGCGTGTCGACGGCGCGGTTGAGCCACTCGGGTTTGACTTCCGGATCTTCCGTCGCGGCTTCCCAGGCGGGCGCGACCTCGTCGAGCAGCGGGCGCAGGAAGATCGGCTCGCCGAAGTTCAGCGCGACGCGGCCGTAGTGCTGCTTCAGCGCGCCGAACGCCTTGAAGAGGCCGCGCAGCGATTCCTTTTCCTTGGGCTTGCCGGAAAGCTCGCCGATGTAGGCGTCGCCTTCCATGATCTTTTCGTAGCCGATGTAGACCGGCTGGAACACCACCGGGCGGCGCGATTCGCGCAGGAAGCTCCGCAGCGTCATCGAGAGCATGCCGCCGCGCGGCTGGAGCAGGCGTCCCGTGCGCGAACGGCCGCCTTCGATGAAGTATTCGAGCGAGACGCCGCGCATGAAGAGCTGCGAGATGTACTCGCGGAACACAGTCGAATAGAGCGGATCGCCCTTGAACGTGCGGCGCAGGAAGAATGCGCTGCCGCGGCGCAGGATCGGCCCGATCACCGGCAGGTTGAGATTCACGCCGGCACCGATGTGCGGGATCGCGACGTGATTCGTCAGGAGCTGGTACGAGAGCAGCAGGTAATCGACGTGGCTGCGATGGCACGGCACGTAGATGACTTCGTGCCCGGGCGCGACTTCGCGGATCGTCTCGAAGTGGTGCACGTCGACGCCGTCGTAGAGCTTGTTCCAGAACGCCTTCAGCATGAACGAGAGCGAGCGCACCACCGGGTGCGAATAATCGGCGGCGATCTCCATCGCGTACTTGCGCGCACGTGCGCGCGCGGCGTCGATCGAGATGTTTTCCTTGCTCGCGGTCGCCTCGATCGTGTTGCGGACGGGATCGGTGTTGAGCAGCGCATCGACGACGGTCCGCCGGTGCGATAGATCGGGGCCGATGACGACGGCGCGGATGCGGCGGAAATGCACGCGCAGGAGGCGCTGCAGCTTGCGCACGCCGCGTTCCTGCTCGGTCTCGCCGCTGAGAGCCTCGCGCATCGACACCGGGGGCGCGAACTGCACGATCGTGTCGCGCCCATTGAGGAACAAGGCGAGCAGGCGCCGGAAGCGGCCGACGACGACCCAGTTTTCCGCGAACAGGACGCTGAACCAGCCGGACTCGCGATCCGGCGCGCGTCCGACGAAGATCGAGACCGGCACCAGCCGCACGTCGGTGCCGGAATCTGCGGCGACCGCGGCGGCGAGCCGGCTCAGCGTTTCCGAGCGGGTCGGATGCGGGCGCCGCCCGAACACGCGCGGCCGACGCGACAGCGCGACGACGGCGGTGCTGCGCTTGATCGGCAGCTTCTCGGCGATCGCATAGGGCGAAGGAAGGCCCGCTTCGCGGCAGGCCTGGTCGAGGATCAGCGTGTCCGAGAGGCCGTAACGCTCGACGACGTAGATCGTCGGCGTCGCATCGTCGGGCACGAACCGCGCGGCATCGGCGGGCTCGCGGCGGATCCGGAGCCACGGCCTCAACAGCGCGCCGAGCAGCTCGATCCACGCAGGAGGCCGTACGCTCGCGGTCACGCGCGGCGCGGCTGGCATGTCGTTCATATGCGCGAGTTTAGCCCGCCTGCCTTGCCTCGGCGGGTCCTGCGCGACCGGTTACGTCTTGTCCGGGCTCGCGGGCGGTGCTTCGGCGGGCACCGCCTTGTCGGGCGCGGCGTCGTGCTGCTGCTGTTCCTTCAGCTTCTCGATCGTGTCCTTGCCGTACCAGCGACCATCGACGTTGACCATCTGGGTCGTCGCCGTGAGCGGCGTGTCGAGCAGCGTATAGCTGACCTTCACCGACGCCGTCTTGCCGTCGTTGCTGAGCACTTCGGGCTTGACGGAATCGAGCGTCTTGTCGACCGAGAAACCGTATACCGCCAGCGCTTCCTTGAAGGCGCCGAGCGCGACGCGCGCCTTCTGCATCGACTGATCGAACGTCAGCGCGCGCGCTTCGTCGAGCGACTTGAGGTTGAGATCGCGCGCGGTCTTCGTCGTGATCGCAAGCACCTTCTTGACCGATTCGGCATCGGTGAAGCGCGTCTTCTGCACCCACGCCGCGAGCGCGTTGATGGCCGCGACGGCCTGCTGCTTGTCGGCGTCGGAGAGATCCTTGTTCTGCTGCACCATGCCGGTCAGCCAGCCCTGGCCCATCGCGACGTACATCGGGATCTGCTGCTGGTACTGCGCGTCGAACTGCTTGAGCTGCGGCTCGATCTCGGCGTAGATCGTCTTGTCGGCGTCGGGCGCCGTCAGGCGCGCCATCGTCTCCTCGAACTTCTTGCGATCCTCGTCGGTGACGGGGCGCTCGTTGTTCGCCTTCGTCCAGTCGGCCTTGACCTTCTCGAACTCGGCCGGCGGCAGCGCGTTCTGCATGACGCCCGCGATGTCGTTCTGCTTGAGGAGATCGGCTGATTTCCGGATCGTCGCGTCGGGCGTGTTCGCGCTCGTGGCGACCGGCGCAGACGACTGCTGGTTTCCGCAGCCGGCGGCGGCAGCCGCGAGCAGCGCGACGAAAGCGACGCGGACAAGGCGCATGGACATGATCGTTACCTTACGAACCCGCGAAAGGGCGGCGAACTCTAGCAGGGGGTGTCGCGGGCAGCCACCGGGCGCGCGCGGAGGCGCTGCGGGCGCCGCAAAAAAGAAACTCAGAAGGCGGACCTTCTGAGTTCAATCCGGCAGTAGCCGGAGGGGGAACCTGTACGTCGTTTTCTCTGGGGGTTGTTCTGCGAGCTTCGGGGCGCTTGTCGTTGTCGTCACAGAATCGGTATGGATTCATGATACTTAGGCCGATGTGCTAAAGCAATACCTCACATATACTACGATAACCTATTGCTTATCAAAGCTATTCTGTCGTCAGTGCCTCGATCTTGGCCTTGCGGCGCTCCCCCGCCGGCAGTGCCCAGTCGTTGCCGAACAGCGCGGGCTCCCACGAGCCATAGGTCGGATTCGGCAGGACGAACCAGCGCTCGCCGATCCAGTCCGCATACGGCGCCATCGCCGCGCGACGCCCCGCCGCCGTGTTTGCCTCGACGTCCACGAAATCGCCGATCTGATCGCCGAACTGCATCAGCACGCGATGCGTGCGGCCGACGAGCTCGCGCCGGCAGCCCTTTTCGGTGCCGACCTCTTCGCAGCCGTCGACGAGAGTGCCGAGGCCGAGGAACGCCGCGTCATCCTCGACCGGGAATCCGTCGGCGCGAAGATTGGCGAGCGTCGCCGCGTTCAGATCCTGCGCGCGATTGGAAAGATAGAACACCGCGACGCCGCGCTTGGCCGCATCCTGCGCGAACTCGAGCGCGCCCGGCAACGGCTTCGCGCGCTGCTCGCGGCACCACTCGGACCACGTGAACCCGTCGTACGCCTTGCCGTCCGCGACGAGGCGGGCCTGATAGGGCGAGTTGTCGAGCACGGTCTCG
>CALFNI010000648.1 GCA_937902695.1 uncultured Rhodanobacteraceae bacterium | reverse complement strand
CGTCGCGACGGCCGATTCGTTCGCGGTGAGATCGATGCAGGCAGGATTCCACGCGAGCCCGCAGAAATCGAGCACGCGACGCATCGTCGTCTCGGGATCCCGCACGAGATCGGCGTAGACGACGTCGAGAACGCGACCCGGCATCGCCGCGTGCCAGTGATCCATAACGCGCCGGTATTCGCGATAGTGCGACGCGAGCGCGTCGAGATCGTAGATGTGCGCGAATGCGTCGGCGAACATGACGCGGAAGTTCGAGAAGCAGACGTCCATCGGTTCGCGCACGAGGTGCAGGATCTTCGCCTGCGGCAGCGACTTGGCGATGAGGCCGGCGACCATCCAGTTTCGCGGCAGCTTGTCGGTGAAATACGGCTTGCCGTGCGCGCGCCATTGCGTCTGGTCGAGATACCGGCGGCCGAGACCGGCGTAGTCGATCCTGGAGAGGCGATCGAGCACGGTCTCGTCGAGCGTGGCCTTGTGGTCCGCCGCCCAGCGCAGCTGCAGCGCGAAGTCGTCGAGCTCGCCGGCGAGGCTGACTTCCGGGTGATTGCCGAGCAGGCGATCCACGACGGTCGTGCCAGAGCGCGGCATGCCGATGATGAAGACCGGTTGCGGGCCTTCGTGCACCACGTCGGCGGCTTTCAGGAACTCGGGCGTCGCGACCTCGGTGAGCCGCTCGAACAGGCGGCGCGACGCCGCCGGATCGTGCGCGTGCCGCGCGTACATGATGGCGTTCGCGCGCGCGAGCGAATCCCACGCTTCGTCGTAACGGCCGAGGTCCTCGAGCTCCTTGTAGCGCGCGAACTCGATCGCGGCGCGCGCCTCGCTGTCCGGCGGCACGGTGTTGAGGCGGCGCGCGAGATCCTGAAGGTGATTGCGTTCCGGCTTCTGCTTGCGCAGGCGCGCGAGCTCGAGCGTCGCGCGTGCCGGCGCGTTCGGCATGCGAAGGCACGTGTCGAGCTCGGCTTCGGCCTCCTTCATGCGGCCGTTGAAGACCAGCTGCATCGCGCGCGAGAAGCGGAACTCGGCGCCGTCGGCACCGAGGCTCTTCGCGCGGTCGAGCAGCTTGAGCGCCTCCGACTGCTCGGCGAGCTTGGAGCGGAACCCGGACGCGCGGACGAGCGCGCCGATCTCGCGCGAGCGGTGGAACGCCGGATGATCGAGCCCCTTGCGCGCCGCGACGGTCTCGCCGAACTGGATCAGCGCGGCGATGACGTCCGCGATCAGGAGCTCGTCGTCGGGCAGCATCTTCGCCGCGTCCAGCGCGTGGCGCGTCGCATCGCGGACGCGGTCCTCGTCCCAGGCGATGCCGGCGAGGATCAGGTGCACGTCGACGTTCTGCGGCGCTTCCTGCGCGAGCGATTCGAGCGTCACGCGCGCGGCGGCGATCTGGTTCTCGTTGAGGTAACGCTCGGCTCTCTTCCAGAGCCGGTCTGCACGTTCGGTCATGGTTCTGTCGTCTCGGACGTCATTCCCGCGCAAGCGAGAATCCATCTTCGTGGCGCAATGGACGCCCGCTTGCGCGGGCATGACGCCGGTCGAGTGGGGTTCTAGCCCGAATTGTACCTTGCGAGCGCCGCCCGCAGCGGATCGAGCAGGGTGCCGTAGCGCCCCGCGCGCGCGGTGTCGCGGCGCAGCGGCTCGCGCACCTGCATCGCGCTCGGCGAGCGCACGTCCCGTTGGGTGCGATGGAACTCGAGGCACGCCGCCTCGAATGGCAGCGCGCAATGCGCGAGCAGGCGGCGGATATGGGACTCGGGATCGGCGAGGAGGTCTTCGTAGACGCTTTCGAACACGTGCGCGTGGTGCTGCGCCAGCGCGAGCCTGAGGCTCCGGTCGAAGTCATGCCAGTACGCGGCGAGATCGTCGAACGTGCGCTGGTATTCGTTGTTGTAGAGGAACTGGCGGTAGCACGAGAAGCACGTCTCGAGCGGATCGCGGCGGACGCCGATCACGCGCGCGCCCGGCAGCATCGCGCGGATGGCGCCGATCGAATGCCAGTTGTTCGGGAGCTTGTCGGTGAAAACCGGGCGGCGCCGCGTCCAGTGCGACGTGCGCTCCAGATAGCGGTGGCCGAGGCGCTCCCAGTCCTGCGGTTGCATGTCGCCGACCCAGAACGGAAACGCGCGCCCGCGCCGACGCGATTCCTCGCCGAGCACGAGCGGCAGATCCGGCAGCTCGCCGGCGCCTTCGACCTCGGAGTGCGACGCGAGGATCTGCTCGATCAGCGTCGATCCCGAGCGCGGCAGGCTCACGATGAAGACGACGCTCGCGCCGAGCGGCTCGGCCGCCCCGTGCGGCGGCGGCGTGAATGCGGCATGGATCGCCGAGACGCTGTCGGCGAAGGCCCGCGCGTTCCAGGTCTTGCGCGTTCGCGCGAGCCTGTTCGCGCGCGCGAGCGCGTCGAGCGATTCGGCGTAGCGGCCGTGGTCGTCGAGCGCCTTCGCGAGCGCGAAGCCGAGCGCGATCCTGTCGTCGTCGCTCCCGCGCGAGTCACCAAGCGCCGCGCCGATGCGATCGATGTCGGCCGCGTCGAAGCGGGTCGTCTTGAGATCGGCGAGGCCCCACCAGGCCATGCCGGCATACGGCTGCGCGGCGATGATGCGCCGGTATTCGGCGGCCGATTCCTGCGCGCGGTTGCCGACGCGCAGCATGTCGGCGAGCAGCGCGCGCGCGGCCACGTGATCGGGCGCGAGCCGCACGGCTTCCTTGAGCGCGACGACCGCGTCTTCGTGGCGCACGCAGCGCGTCAGCAGCACGCCGAGGTTGTACCAGGCGATCGCAAGGTCGGGCTGCAGCTCGCAGCAGCGGCGCAGCGCCGCGATCGCATCGTCGTATTCGCCTGCCTCGGCGAGCACGGTGCCGAGCGTGTTCTGGTAAAGCGCGTCGTCGGGCCGCTGCGCGACGGCGCGGCGCATCGCATCGATTGCCTCGCGCGTGCGTCCGCGCAGGCTCTCGATGCCGGCGAGGAGGCGAAGCACCTCGGGCTGCTGCGGAAATCGCGCGACGACGCCGGCGAGCTGGTTCTGCGCTTCGTCGAGCCGCCCGGCTTCGAGCGCCTGGGCGGTCGCGACGACGCGCTGGATCGCAGGCATGTCGAGGCCGTGGAGGCGCGAGCCGGGCGGGATCGTCGGGGTCATCGAGCGCGAAGTCTAGCTTTTCGCCTCTCCCGCTTGGCGGATAGGCCGCCGAAGGCGGGGACGAGGGCAGGGTTGTTGCGGCGTGTCCTCGTCCGGCGCCTGCGCGCCGCCTTCTCCCGCAGCGCGGGAGAAGGAAAAAACCTCAGTAGTTGCTCGCGTCGAACGCCTCGGGCATCGGCGAATCGGCGCCTTCGGCGAGACGGATCTTGAGCGCCAGGCCGTCGCGCGAATCGGCATGATTCAGCGCTTCCTCGAGCTCGACCTTGCCTTCCTTGTAGAGCGCGTAAAGCGACTGGTCGAACGTCTGCATGCCTTCCTGCAGGCTGCGGTCCATCGCTTCCTTGACCTCGTGGATCTGGCCGCGGCGGAGCAGGTCGCGGATGTGCGGCGTGTTGATCAGCACTTCGACGGCCGGCAGGCGATGGCCGTCCTTGCCCATCACGAGGCGCTGGCTGATGACCGCCTTGAGGTTCAGCGCGACGTTCATGAGGATGTTCTTGTGCGCCGACTCCGGGAAGAAGTTCAGGATGCGCTCGATGGTCTGGTCGGCGTTGTTCGAGTGCAGCGTCGCCAGGCACAGATGGCCCGTTTCGGAGAACGCGATCGCGGCCTCCATCGTGTCCGAATCGCGGATCTCGCCGATCAGGATCACGTCCGGCGCCTCGCGCATCGCGTTCTTGAGCGCCTCGTGGTAGCTGTGCGTGTCGAGTCCGACCTCGCGCTGGTTCACGACCGACTTCTTGTGCCGGTAGAGGTATTCGATCGGATCCTCGATGGTGAGGATGTGGCCCGACACGTTCGCGTTGCGGTGATCGATCATCGACGCGAGCGTCGTCGACTTGCCCGAGCCGGTCGCGCCGACCAGCAGCACGAGCCCGCGCTTCTCCATGATGATCGTCTTGAACAGGACCGGCAGGCGCAGCTGCTCGATCGTCGGAATCTCGCTCTTGATCGCGCGGATCACCATGCCGACTTCGCCGCGCTGCTTGAAGACGTTGATGCGGAAGCGGCCTGCATCCTTGACCGCGATGGCCATGTTGAGCTCGAGGTTCCGCTCGAACTGCGGCACCTGGCCCTCGTCCATCAGCGAGTAGGCGATTTTCTTGA
>CALFNI010000647.1 GCA_937902695.1 uncultured Rhodanobacteraceae bacterium | reverse complement strand
GCATCGCCGTGCGCTGCTCGATGGCGCGTTCGATGCGCGTCTTCATCTCGATGAAAGCCGCTGCCGCGCGCCTGACCTCGCGGGCGCCACGCGGCCGGAAATTCGGCACCTCGCGGCCCTTGCCGAAGCTCTCGGCGGCGTCGGCGAGCCGCAGGATCGGCTTGATCTGGTTACGCAGGAAGGCGATCGCGACGATCAAGAGCACCGTCGAGGTGCCGACCATCCACAGCAGGAAAATCTCCGAATTCGACGCGTAGGCGGCGCTTCGCCGCGCGAAGATGCGCATCACCGTGTTGTCGAGCTGGATGCGAATCTCGACCAGCGACGAGCGGCCGACGGTGTCGATCCAGTACGGCAGGGCGATCTGCTTGCGCAGTTCCTCCGAAAGCGCCTGGTCGAGCAGCGAGAAGAACGGCTTCGGTCCCGGCGGCGGCAATTCGCCCATTGGCAGGAAGTCGACGACGAGGCCGAGGCGGTCCTGCGCAATCTTGCGGATCTGCGTGCGGTCGGCGTTTTGCGGATAAGTACGGTAGACGTCGATGAGCGCGCCGATGTCATGCACGACGCCGGCCGACAGCCGCTGCGTCACCTCGCTCCACTGTCGTTCGAAGAAGATGAAGGCGAGCACCGATTGCAGGATGACCATGGGCGCGATGATGATGAGCAGCGCGCGCGCATAGAGCCCCTTCGGCATGAAGCCGTTGAGCCAGTGCCACATGCGCCGCCAGCCGTCCGCGACCTCGCCGAGGCCGCGATGGATGCGCCGCACCGGCGGGATTGAATCGTACCAGTCCCACGCCGCGCGCATTCGCGTCAGAGCGGTGCGCACGCCCTGAGCGAGGTCGAAGCTGGTCATGTGCTGATGACCAGCCGATAGCCGATGCCGCGCACGGTCTGCACGAACAGCGGATCGGCGGGATTGCGTTCGATCTTGCGGCGCAAGCGATTGAACTGCACGTCCACGGCGCGCTCGTTGACCGAGCCGCCGGGTCCGGCGAGCGCGACGCGCGACACGGTCTCGCCCGGCGTAGCGGCCAGAACGCGCAGCATCTCGCGCTCGCGATCGGTGAGGCGGATGCTGTCCTCGCCCTTGCGCAGCTCGCCGCGTCCGATGTGGAAGACGAAGGGCCCGAAGCGGACCGATTCAGCCGGCGGCGCCACCGCCGGCTGCGCGCGCCTGAGCAGGTTGGCGATGCGCAGCGACAACTCGCGCGGCTCGAACGGCTTCGACAGATAGTCGTCGGCGCCGATCTCGAGGCCCTTGATGCGGCTTTCGGCGGCGTCGCGCGCCGTCAGCATCAGGATCGGAACGGTGGATCGCGTGCGCAGCGCTTGGGCGAAGTCGAAGCCGGTCTCGCCCGGCATCATCACGTCGAGCACCAGCAAGTCGAAGTTCAGGCTTTTGAGCTTGGCGCGCGCGTCGGTCGCAGTGTCGGCGGTGGTGACACGATAGCCCTCACTGGCGAGGAAGCGCGACAACAGATCGCGGATGCGGCGGTCGTCGTCGACCACCAGCAAATGCGGCGCGTCGTCGGCGAGCGGGGCGACGGCGATCATCGCTCGGCCTTCGCCCGGTCGGCGCGCGCCATCAGGCGCAGCACGCCTTCGCGGTTGTCGGCGTCGATCATGGCGGTGAGGAAGCGCCGCGCGGCATCGTGGGCGCCCGCCCCAATCTCGCCGAAGGCGCGGTTGATGCGTTCGGTCTGCAACTGCGCCAGCTTCAGCGACAGCGTCTCGCCCTTCGGCGTCACGTAGAGCAGACGCTGACGGCGGTCCTGGGCGCCTTCCTTCTGCGACACGTAACCTTCATCGACGAGCTGCTTGAGCACGCGGCCGAGCGACTGCTTGGTGATGTTCAGGATGTCGAGCAGCTCGGCGACCTTCATGCCCGGATTGCGATTGACGAAATGCAGCACCCGGTGATGGGCCCGCCCGAAGCCGAGCTTCAGCAGCACCTCGTCGGGGTCGCCGACGAAATCGCGGTAGGCGAAGAACAGGAGCTCGATGATGTCCCAGGTCGGCTCCGCCGCGCCGGCCGGACGCTCCGACGCGTCGCCGGACGGCTCGATCAGCTTGGGACGCCAATTTATGTCAGCCATGTTGACATATTTTGGTTTTATGTTACAAAAACGCCGCTTTCGACGAAAGGTTCGTACACGACGATCCTGTCGCCGGGCGCGAACGGGTGACGCGACGGCGCTCCCGCCCTCGGGTCCTGTCATACCGGGTGTTGTCGAACGACGCAAAGTGTTGGAGTCGGCGCGGAAAATGCGCCATCAAAGCGGCGGAAACGCCCACTGCCCGGCCCCGCAGAAGGTCCGGACAGGCTGGATTCGAACGCGCGAGTGTAAGGAGAAGTCCCATGGCTGCGCAGTCTTACGACCGTCTGGAAGGGGTCATCTGGTACGACGGCAAGCTGGTGCCGTGGGCCGAGGCCAACGTGCATGTGCTCAGCCATGGCCTGCACTATGCCAGCGCCGTATTCGAGGGCGAGCGCGCCTATGGCGGCCAGATCTTCAAGTCGACGCAGCATTCCGAGCGGCTGAAGCGGTCGGCGCAAATCCTTGATTTCGAGATTCCCTATTCGGTCGCCGAGATCGACGCCGCCAAGAAGCTCGTGATCGAGAAGAACGGCCGCAAGGAGGCCTATGTCCGCCCGATCGCCTGGCGCGGCTCGGAAATGATGGGCGTGTCGGCGCAGAACAACACCATCCACCTGGCCATCGCCAGCTGGGAGTGGCCGAGCTATTTCGATCCCGAGCAGCGGCTCAAGGGCATCCGCCTCGATCTCGCCGAGTACCGCCGGCCCGATCCGAAGACGGCGCCGGCGGCGGCGAAGGCGGCCGGCCTGTACATGATCTGCACCATCTCCAAGCACCGCGCCGAGCGCCGCGGCTACGCCGACGCGATGATGCTCGACTGGCAGGGCCGCGTCGCCGA